>JALZBE010000421.1 GCA_030947665.1 Vulcanimicrobiota bacterium
GTACGATCCCGCCGCGGCCGGCCGATGCGTCCAAGCGCCGCTCGTGCAAATACGCCGACTCCTCATGGCGTCCGATGAACGGCCGGCAGACGACGCGCACGATCACGAGTCGTCGATTCCCCGCCTCCGCCTGAATTCCGCTAGCCTTCGGAGCGCCCCGCCGGTGCTGAGTTGCCGAGGAACGAAGCGGCGCAGTGAGCTCCATGTCGGGCAGCACAAGCGTGGTTTCGAGGAAGCGAACGTTCCCCTTGATGGATCAGTTTATAGGGGCTCGATCATGGCTGGCTCGCTATGCTTCGTCTTAATTGCGTCTGCCCCCGTGGATCTGAATCGTGCTCGTGCTTACCGTGACGCTGACGGTCACACTCTGACTATTGGCATCCGTCACCGTGATCGTCGCCGTTCCCGGGCCTATCGGGTTTACGGTAAAAGTCGCGTTCGGACCGTTGCCTTGGGGTGTGACGGTGGCGACGCCGGCATTGTTGCTCGACGCGTTGAGCGCACCGGAGTAGCTCGTCTCGGACGCGGTGAAAGTCTGCGAGCACGAGGCGGTCCCGTTGGGGCCGCAATTGTTCCCCACGTTATTGAAGGTGAGTGCCGAAGGATTCGTGGTGAGTGCCGCTGATTTGGGCGTGCTCGTCGGGACCGGCGTCGGCGACGGTGTCGGAGCTGGCGTAGCCGTCGCCGTCGGGGTGGCCGTTGGCGTCGGAGTCGAGGCGGGCGTTGCCGTGGGGCTTGCTGGTGGAGGGACCGCTACGTTCGCGGTTCCGCCCGGACCGCTGCAATTCGCAAGTATGACGGAAGCGATGGCAAGCAAACCCGCGAACACTTGAAATGGAACTCGCATCGGAATAGCGCCCTCACTCAGAACTCGGGAATCGTACGTTTAGGAAAGCATGGCGCGCCGGATGACAGCATGGGGCGAAACCCTACCTTTGATCCCCGAGGTAGGGTTTCGCCCCATGCTGACAGCAGTTTGAATTCGCTACGATGGTACCACGACGCCGTTGACCACCAGAAGAAGTCCCTGTTCATGGCGGCTCGCGATCGGAGGTTCACGTCAAACGGATACGGTCGTTCAGGCTGCTCCTTACCGCGCTCGGTGTCGCGTTGAGCTTCGGCTGGCCACGCACGGCACGCGGTGACGACGTCGTGCGGTCCGCTTCGCTGGAGATCGTGCGGCCGATCGGCGACGCCTATAGCGAACGCACCACAGACGGCGACGCTTATCCGGAGTCATTGGCTGTCCGGGCAGCGATCAACCGCGGGTTCTATACCGTCGTGTTGGACTACCGGCGCAACGTCTATCAGACCGAAAACGCCGGAGCGGGCACGCTCACACGCTATGCACGCATCGAAGGTGGTACCGGCACCGCCGCGCCATTCCTGGCGCGAGAGTCATCATTCGAAGCGCGCTTTGAGCGTCGCCTCGGACACGATGGCCTGGCGGCCGGCGTCGGCCTCCTGCGAACTTGGGCGAACTACAACTACCCATCGCTGCACGGACTCGGGATCGGCCTGGAACAACGGCCGAGTTTGGGAGCGGGCGTGCGTCCGTTCGGTTCGGCGTTTTACTTTCCGTCCGCTTGCGGTCCCTATGCGACGGAGACCGTGCCGGTACGTACGCTGGCGCCATCATTCCGAATCCTCAAACTCGATTACGGCGTCATCGTACGCGCAGCGCACGCACGCGTCGACTTCGTCGTCGGCTACGGCAACGAGTTCCGACGCGGAATCGGTCTTTCCGGCGACAATCGATTCATCCGGTCGGACACGTATCTGGGTCTTGGAACGCATCTTTGAGGCGCCGCGACGAATTTTCGCACGGCGGCTTGGCGCAAAGCCGACGCTCTTCGTGACGTTGCCGATCTGCCTGCCACCGTAAGACGCTCGAGCAGTACGCGGCCTCCCGACGCCCGAGCTCTTCGTGACCGCTCGATAAGGTAGGGTTTCTCCCCATGCTGCTCCTCGACTTGGCGGCGTAATCTCACGATACGAGCCAAGCTCATGTGAAGAACGATGGCTTGTAATGCGATCCGAGTTCCGTGGAGAGAGAGAAATCCTCAGATGAAGTGCATGCTGGCCGGCTTGTTCCTGACGTGCGCGCTGACCGCATGCGGCGGCGGCGTGAGCGTTCCAACGTCACCTCCACCCGCGGACTCGCTCAAGTCCAAGACCGGCCTGGTCACCCTTACGATTACCGTCCCTCCTACGAGCACGCGGTCAACGGGCCGCCGGCCCGTCTATGTTTCGCCGGGGACCCAGTCAGTCTCCGTAACGCCGCAAGGCGGCACGCCGCAAGTCTTCGCAATCACGGCCAACTCACCGAATTGCACGAGCAGCGGCGGGGCGCTGACGTGCACCTTCAGTGCCTCGTTGCCGGTGGGTCAGAACGAAGTCATCGCCATCTCCACGTATGCGAACGCCGCAGGTACCGGCGTCCCGCTTTCCACGGGGGCGGTCACAACGACGGTCGTATCCGGCGCGGCCAACGCGCTCAATGCGACCCTGGGCGGCGTCGTTGCGGCCGTCTCGGTGGTGCTCAATCCCATGTCGGTCGCGACGGGAACGGCGCGCACCGTGCAGGTGATCGTCAACGCGCTCGATGCGAGCAACAACACCATCGTCGGCCCGGACGGCTACGTGGATGCGGGCGGAAATCCCGTTACGATAACCCTGACCGATGCCGACTCGTCATCCAGTACGACACTGTCGCAGGCGAGTATCGCGAAGCCCACCTCCGGCATCACCTTGGCGTACAACGGCAGCTCTTCGTTCACGGGCGCAACGGTCACGGGCACAGCCTCGAATGGACCTCAAAAATCGGGGGCGCTCGCAGCCGCCGGAGCGATCACGAGATTTGTGATTCCATCAGGCAACCGTCCCAGTGTCATGACGGCGGGCCCCGACGGAAATGTCTGGTTTACCGAAGAGGTCGCGAACAAGATCGGTCGCATCACGCCGAGCGGCACGGTCACGGAATTCCCTATTCCGACCGCAGGTAGCACTCCGGAGGGCATCACCGCAGGCCCTGACGGCAATCTCTGGTTTACCGAATTTGGTGCAAACAAGATCGGACGCATCACGCCTGCCGGCATCATCAACGAATTCGTCTCGCCTGCGCATTCTGCAATCGGTAACGGTTTGACGAGGATAGCAAAGGGTTCCGACGGCAATCTCTGGTTCACGGAACGTTATTATTCCGCGATCGGTCGCATTACGCCGGGCGGCACGATTACCGAATTTCCGATTCCGAAAAACCTGGACGCGAATATATTCGATATCACGGCGGGTCCCGGCGGCAATCTCTGGTTCACGTTCCCTACGGGCATCGGAAAGATTACGCCGGATGGCGCCATCACGGAGTTCATCAATTCAACTGCAAACATTTACTTCATCGCGGCTGGTGCCGATGGCAATCTCTGGACCTCGAACAGTCAATTCGTCACACGCGTTACGCCGAGCGGCACCTTCACCTCGTTTCCGATCACGCGAACGTCTAATGCCGTCGACGCTGTCACCGCCGGTCCCGACGGGAACGTGTGGTTTACGGATTC
>JALZBE010000422.1 GCA_030947665.1 Vulcanimicrobiota bacterium
GGCGGGCGCGGAGCGCATCGTCACGCTCGATTTGCACGCCGCGCAGATCCAGGGCTTCTTCGACGTCCCCGTCGACAACCTGATGGCCGCGCCGACGCTGTGCAACTACCTCAAGAACCAGAACCTCCAAGGTGATCGGATCGTGGTCGTGTCGCCGGACGCCGGCGGCGTTCCGCGCGCCGAGACGTTCGCCAAGCGCCTCAAGTCGAATCTCGCCGTGATCATTAAGCGCCGGCCCGAGCCGGACGTCTCCGAGGTCACCCACATCGTCGGCGATGTCGAGGGCAAGATCGCCGTCGTGGTCGACGACATGATCTCGACCGGCGGCACCCTGGTCAAAGCGGCCGAGGCGCTGCGCAAGAAGGGTGCCACCGACGTCTACACGCTCGCGACCCACGGCATCTTCGCCGGCGACGCGATCGCGCAGTTCGAGAAGTCCGACATCAGCCGCGTCATCGTGACGAACACGATCCCGCGGACGATCGAGTCGACAAAAATTGAGCACCTCACCATCGCGCAGATCCTCGCCGATGCGATCAAGCGCATCACGTCGAACCGATCGGTTTCCGAACTGTTCAACGCTGAAGATCCCGAAGCGCCCCCGCCCGAAGAACCTCCACCTGTGCGCACGGCAAACCTCACCCCCGTCGTCGCCGCCGTTTAGAATTAGGACCTCATGCCCAAGCAACACACAGTCGCAAGCCTCACCCTCGAGCCGCGCGCCGGCATCGGAACCACCAGCTCGCAACGCCTCCGCAAGACCGGCAAGATCCCGGGCGTCGTCTACGGCCACGGCGAGTCGACCCCGGTCGCGGTCGACGCGAAGGCGCTCGCGGACTTACTCCATTCCGGGAACAAGAGCAAGATCGTCGACGCGACGATCGGCGACAAGCACGACTCCGTGCTGCTGCGCCGGGTCGAGGCGCATCCGATCTCGCGCCGCCCGCTCAGCGTCGACTTCCAGCGCGTGTCGCGCGACGAGGCGATCACCTCGAACGTCGTCGTCGTCACCACCGGAACGCCGGTCGGCGTGCGCGACAACGGCGGCGTGATGGACATCATCAGCCACACGCTCGAGATCAAGGGGCCGGCGCAGTACATCCCCGACAACCTCACGGTCGACGTGTCCGAGCTCGACGTGCACCAGCACGTTCTCGCGAGCCAGGTCGTCCTACCGAAGGACTTCACGCTGATCACGCCGCCGGAGACCGTCGTCGTTTCGGTCGAGATCACGCGCGCGCTGGCGGCTGAAGAAGCGCCGGCCGAGTTGGTCGAGGCGCCGCCCGCGGAAGCCCCGCCCGCATAGGCGAGCCGCCGCAGCAGTCGATCATCGTGGGGCTCGGAAATCCGTCGCTCGTGGTCGGGCTCGGAAATCCGGGCTCGCGATACGCCCTCACGCGCCACAACGCGGGCTTCATCGTGGTCGACACGCTGGCGGAGCGGTGGGGCGTGCGCGACTGGCAGCGCAAAGGCGACGCGCGCTACGCGATCGACCGGTCGCGCAACACGATCCTCGTGAAGCCGCAGTCGTACATGAACCTCAGCGGCCCGCCGTCGCTGGGGCTCGCGACGTTCTACAAGGTGCCGCCGCCGCGCATCCTGGTGGTCGTCGACGATCTCGACTTGCCGTTCGGCAAGCTGCGCATGCGCGCGGACGGTTCGAGCGGCGGACACAACGGGCTCAAATCGCTCATCGAGGTGTTCGGCCAGGGCTTTCCGCGGCTGCGGATCGGGATCGGCCGCGGGCACGACGACCCCGACGCGATCGACCGCGTCCTGGGCGAGTTCTCAGATGACGAGATGCGCGAGCTTCCGACAATTGTCGACCGCGCCGTGGCTGGTGTTGAGACTTGGTTAACCGAGGGTGTGACGCAGGCCATGAATCTGGTGAACGCTAAAGCCTGACCTCATCCGGTCCGAAAATTCACGTATGCACCGAGTCGCCGCGTTTCTCGCGGCGCTCGTCGCGTTAGCACCGCTGACGGCGACGGCGTCCGATGAAGAGTCTATTCAGCTCGCGTACGCGCGGCCGCATCAGCCGCAGGTCATCCACACCGAAGCGCGCGCGCTGTTCAACGACGTGAACGCCGCCCGAGCCCAGCGCGGGCTCCCGCCGCTCGCCGAAGACGCCTCGCTCTCGCAGTTCGCGCTGCGGGTCGCCGAGCAGATGGCGCAGCGCCACTACTTCGGCCACACCGATCCCAACGGCGTGACCTTCCAGGACCGCCTGCGCGCCGCCGGCTTCGTCAACCGCTACGCCGCCGAGAACATGGCCTTCGACCAGGACGAGAAGGCCGCGCACCAGGCGTTTCTCCACAGCCCCGGGCACTACGGCAACATCGTGGACTCGCACTCGCACAAGCTGGGCGTCGCGGTCGTCGCCGCGGGCGACGGCGAGATATTCTACGTCGAAGAGTTTGCCGATTAGGCTTCGGACAAAGTGTCCGAAGCCGTTCCGCATCCTGCGGAACATCGACCTCGCTGCCGTTAGGTCGGTTGTGGCAGGGTGAACGGTTCGCGCGAATTGCGCGTTCCCGGGAACAGGGAGGACACGATGGACCTCAACGGACGCACGATGGTGATCCGCGTCGATGAAGCGACGCTCGGCGCGGAGGGCGCGACGTTCTTCAGCGACCTGGTCTTCCTCGGGAACCTCGGGATGCGGCCGGTCGTCGTGGCACCGACGAAGGATGCGGCCCGCGCCGTCGTCCGCATGATGAACCGCAGCGGTGACGCCGCCGTCGGCCTCACGGGCGCGGACGCGGGGATGATCCCCGCCGCCGGCGCGGAGACGATCGGCAACGTCGATCCCAAGCTGCTCCGCACACTGCTCGACGCGGGCTACGTGCCGGTGATCGAACCGCTGGCCTTCGGCTTCGCGGGCAACGACGTGGCGGTCGCCGCGGACGATGTCACGCAAGCACTCGCGAGCGCCGTCGGCGCCGCGCGCGCGATCTTCTTCCACTACCAGGGCGGCGTGATCGATGCGAAGACGCACGCGCTCGTGAACGAGCTCACGCCCGCCGAAGCGCTCACGATCGCCGAGGACGCTACGTTGGAAACCGATCTGCGAACGGCGGTTCGCGCGGCGGCGCTCGGCGTACGCGGCGGCGTCGGCGCCGCGCAGATCTGCGACGGCCGCGTCGCCCACGCCGCGATCGTGGAGTTCTTGACCTCACGACACCTCGGCACGCAAGTCGCCGGTACCGTGTACACCGGATGAAGGTTCGCGCGCTCGCCGTTTCCGCCGCCCTCCTACTCGCTTCACCGCCGCTGCTTGGTGCAGGTTCGATCCCGGGACTGCGCGCGAGCGGCACCCTCGTCGTGCGAGCCAACGTGCAAGGCGCGCCGGTCAACGTCGGCGGCAACGTCGCGCTGTACCACAAGGGCTCGCTGTACCGGCTCGACGTGCTGTCGCTGGGCTTCCCCGGCACCAGCGGCGACCTCAGCGCGCTGGCCGCGACCTTGATCGGCCCGGGCGGCGTGAGCGCGCTCTACGACGGCGCCACCGGCGCGCTGACCGCGTGGTCGAACGCGAACCGCACGTACTACAC
>JALZBE010000423.1 GCA_030947665.1 Vulcanimicrobiota bacterium
GGCGTGCCGGCGGCGCGCGCCGCGCTCGCCCGCGCGAATGCCGACCTCGCGCGGTACATCGCGCTGGTGCGCACCGGCGACATCGCGTCGCAGCAGCTCGACGCGCAGCGCGCGGCGCAGGCGCAGGCCGCATCGCAATACCAAGCCGCGCTCGAGAACGTGACCGCTGCGCAGACCGGCGTCGCGCAGGCGCAGGCGCGGTACACCGCGGCGCTCGCCGCGACGAACGCCGCCAGCGCCGGGATCGGCACGCAGCAAGGTCAGCTGCAGAGCGCGCAAGGGCGGCTCAGTGAGACCGACAACCCGTACCGCGTGTCGACTTCGCAGGCGCAAGCCGATGCGGCGTACGCGCAAACCGGATCGATCCAGGCGCAAGTGCAAGCCGCGCGGGACCGTGTGACCTACACCGAGATTCGCTCGCCGATCGACGGCGTCGTCGGCGCGAAGAACGTCGCGATCGGTGCCGCGGTGGCACCGGGCCAGTCGCTGATGACGATCGTGCCGACGACCGGCATCTACATCACCGCGAACTACAAGGAGACGCAGCTCGGCGAGGTGCGCGTTGGCCAGCCCGTCGACATCAAGGTCGACGCGTACAAGGGCGTGACGTTCGAGGGCGTGGTCACGGCGATCGCGCCGGCGTCGCAGAACACGTTCAGCCTCGTTCCCCCACAGAACGCGACGGGCAACTTCGTGAAGGTCACGCAGCGCCTGCCCATCCGGATCGCGCCCAGGAACTTGCCCAAAGACAAGCCTCTGCGCGTCGGGATGTCGGTCACAACCTCGATCGCGGTCAAGTAGCGCGATGTTGCGTCATCGCCCGGTCGCGCTTGCGCTGAGCGCGAGCATCTTCACCGCGTCCGCCGCATCGGGCGGCGTCGCGCTCGCGCAGACGGTGCCGCCGCAGCCGGTGCCGCAGTCGACGTACGTGCCGAGTGCGCCGCCTGCGCAGCAGCGAACGCCGCTGCCGGCGCCGACGGCGCCGACTACTCCTACCACAACGACGACGACGCCCAGTGGCGGAGCGGGGCTCCCGGCGCCGCCTGTGCCGTTCGTTTTGCCGGTCGTACCTGTTATCGCACCGGGATTCAGCTCGCCGGTGAACGCGCTGCCCAACGGCGATCTCGTCGGCGTGCGGCAGCAGCCTTTCGTTGGGCTCGCGTTGCGCGACGCGATCGCGATGGCGCTGCAGCGCAACACCGACCTCGCCATCGCGCAGTCGAACCGCCGCATCGCGAACTATCAGATCGTCGCGGCCGAAGGCGCGTACGACGTGCGCTTCCAACTCGTGCCGTCCTATTCGCACAGCGTGAGTCCGGCGATCAGCTCGTTCCAATCGGGTCCCGGCGGCGGACCCGTCACGCAGGATACCGCCGGCATCACCGCTGCGCTGCAAGGCCAGACGCAGCAGGGTGGGCAGTACCGCATCGGCGCCGTCGGCACGCGAGTAACGTCGAACTCGACGATCAACAGCTACGACCCGTTCTACCAAACCGCGCTCCAGCTGAGCGTGTCGCAGCCGCTCGGGCGCGGCCGTGCCATCGACCAGCCGCGTTTGCAGCTCCAGCTCGCGCGCACGAACGCGGCGATCCAGAACGACGTCGCCCTGACGCAAGCATCCAACGTGGTGATCCAGGTTTCGAACGCTTACTACGATCTGGTGGCCGCGTGGCGCAACGTCGCGATTCAAGAAGAAGGGCTGCGCAACGCGCAAGCGCAGTCGGCGTCGAACGCGCGGCTCGCCGCGCGCGGCGCCGTCGCGCCGACTGACATCGTCGAAGCGAACACGCAGGTCAACGTCTTCCAGGACAACGTCTTCTCGGCGCTCCAGAATGTGCAGCGCCTCCAGACGCAGATCAAGTCGCTGATCCTCGCGAACCCGGCCGATCCGGTCTGGTTCGCGAACCTCGTCCCGACCACGGCGATCGCGCAGATCCCGCAAGAGCCGACGCTCGACGCGCTGATCAACTCGGCGATCGCGAACCGTCCGGAGATCGCGCTACTTCGTTCGCAGCGAGCGAACGCGAACAGCAACCTCACGTTCGCGCGGGAGCAGCTCCGCCCCCAGATCGATCTTGGCCTCGGCTACACGGCGAACGGCTTTGCCGGAAATCCCGTGCCGCCGTCCACGAACCCCATCGTCGGTGTGCTCGGCGCGCAGACCGCCGCGATCAACGCGCTCATCGCGCGCTCGAACGCGCAGAACCCCGGCTCGCCGCCGATCACCCCTCTCGCCGGGTCCGGCTTCAGTCAGGGACCGGCGTACCGGAACGGCGGCCTCGGGCAGTCGATCGCGACGGTGCTCGACAACCGCTTCCCGACCTACACCGCGCAGCTCACGTACCAAATCCCGCTCGGCAACCGCACCGCGAAAGCCGACTACGGGATCGCGCAAGAACAAGCGCGTCAGGTCGCGCTGCAAGAGACCGCAGTGCTGCAACGCATCCGCGGCGAATCGGTCAACGCGATCCAGGGCTTGCGCTCGGCCCAGTACCGCGTGGTCGCGGCGCGCAGCGCGCGCGAAGCCGCGCAGCGCGTCCTGCTTGGCGAGCAGCGCCGGTTTCAAGCGGGGACGTCGACGACGTTCTTGATCCTGCAGCGTCAGCTCGACGTCGCGAACCAGCAGCTGCGCGAGCTCCAGGCGCAAACTGACCTCGACAAAGCGATCGTGGAATTGAACCGCGTGAGCGGCGGCATCTTCGCGCAGAACGGCATCGACACGAGCGCGCTGGGCGGCACGTCGCTGGACGCGACGTCGCCGACCACCAGCGTGCTGCCGCCGGCCTCGACGGCGACGGCGCCGCCGGTCACCCGCCGCCCGTAGGGATGGTCGAGTCGGCGGGCGGTTCCGCCGTGTGGTCCTGGAACGAGTGGGATCCGCTACGCGAGGTCATCGTCGGAACGGCGCGCGGCGCGGCGGACATCGGGTACGAGCCGGCGCTGTCCCCGTACTTTGCGGGAAACGTGGACGGGCGTGCATTTCGCGGCGCGCCGGTCCTCGAACACGTCGTCACCGAAGCGGAACGACAACTGGACGACTTCGCAGCGCTGCTCGCGGCGCGCGGCATCACGGTTCGCCTACCGGACCCCGTCGATCACGCCCGCGATGGCGCCTTGCAATAACCTAAGCGTTTTGCTATAGTTGGCGCATGCCGACGATCCTTCGTGCGAACGGCTTCGAGATCAGAATCTTCACGAACGATCACAAGCCCGCGCATGTCCACGGCTACAAGGCCGGCGATGACGCGAAGGTTGAAATTGCGGGTACGGCGCCAATCCTCGTCACGACGACGATGAGTAAACGAGCAACAGTCGATCTGCTCGCGATCATCGCTGCAAACCTTCCGTACCTACAAACCGAATGGAGACGCATACATGGCCCGCTCCGCTAAGCTCTCCGATGCCGACTATGAGGCGGCGCGTCGTCGCGCGGATATGGAAGACGCGACCGAACCGCGTGCCGCCGCGGGCGTCTCGTGCAGTCCCTCGATGCTCACGCTTCCGCTGCGCAGCGGCGTTGTCGTCATCCTGGCAACCGCGAACG
>JALZBE010000060.1 GCA_030947665.1 Vulcanimicrobiota bacterium
CTGCAACCCCTCGGCGATCCCCGCCATGATCAACCGCGATCGCAATGCGGTGTCGTTGATCACGCGCAGATGCTGCGGGTCCATCGCCACCGGCCGGCGGTTGCCGCCGAAAAAATCTTCGTCGCGCGCCAAGGGAAGACTCATCGCCTTCTCCCAGAGACTGGCGCGCGCACTCCGGGTTCCGTTCACAGGCCACCCGGTTACGTCACGGGTTACACGTCACCTGCGCGGTCATTCACCGCGCAGACCGCGTTCGATCTCTATCTGCGTGATGAGCTGCTCGCCGCCGAGCATGCCGGTGTCGTCGGCTGCGATCACGCCCTCGTCGTACTCGTCTCCTTTGCCGCCGTCGGTCGGCGCGTCGGCGTCGAGCACGGCGTCGTCGGGGTCCTGGGTCTCGCGGTCGTCGTTCATGGAAGCCTCGTACCCGGGGAGTGGGCAGTGCTGCGCCGGGCGCACGTCAGCTAGGGCAACTCCGCATTCATCCGGAATGCAGCGAGCATGCTCGATCGTCTCACGCGATTCGCTCTTGCGACCGCGTTTGTCTTGGGTGTCGCAGCACCAGCCGGCGCCGTCGTCGCCCCGTTCAACTTCGACACCACGCCCGGCCGCTTGCCCAAGACGGTGGTGCCCACCGACTACATCATCGCGCTCACGCCGGACGCCGCCGCGAAGACGCTGCGCGGGACCGAAAACGTCGCGCTCGACGTGCGCCGCCCGACCAAGCAGATCGTGTTCAACACGCACGACATGACGATCGCCGACGCGCGGCTCGACGGCACGCGCGTCGCGCGCACGGTCACGCAGAACGACAAGCAGCTCACGACGCTGACGCTCGCACGGCCCGCCGCCGTGGGTCACCACGTTCTCACGCTCGCGTACAGCGGCAAGATCGAAGACTCGCCGGACGGGTTGTTCGCGCAAGATTATCGCATGCCGGACGGTCGTACGGGCCGCATGCTGGCCACGCAATTCGAATCGACGGACGCGCGCCGCATGTTCCCCGGCTGGGACGAGCCCGCGTTCCGTGCGACGTACCAGCTCACGGTGACGCTGCCCGCGGCGTGGACCGCGGTGTCGAACATGCCCGTGCAGACGCGCACCGTGCACGGCACGATGGCGAGGACGGCGTTCCAGCGGACGCCGAAGATGCCGTCGTACTTGGTGGTGCTCACGGCGGGCGACCTCGCCTCGATCTCCGGCGTGGGTTCGGACGGCGTGAAGCAGAGCATCTGGGCGATCAAGGGCGACGAGCAGTACGGCCAATACGCGCTGGAGAGCGCCGAGAAGATCCTGCCCTACTACGACGACTACTTCGGCGTGAAGTTTCCGCTGCCGAAGCTGGACCACATCGCGATCCCCGGCGGCTTCGGCGGCGCGATGGAAAACTGGGGCGGGATCACGTACAACGAGAACATCCTCATCCACCGTGCCAACGCGACGCTGGGCGCGAAGCAGAGCGGTTTTTCCATCATCGCGCACGAGATGGCGCACCAGTGGAACGGTGACCTGGTGACGATGGGCTGGTGGGATGACATCTGGCTCAACGAGAGCTTCGCGTCGTGGATGGCCGCGAAGGCGACCGAGAAGTTCAATCCCGAATGGAATTGGCAGCAAGGCGCGAACGGCTCCAAACAGAGCGCGATGAACGCGGACGCGCGCTCCACCTCGCACGCGATCCAGCAGCACGTGACCGACGAGTTGCAGGCCGACGCGTCGTTCGATCCCGAGATCACCTACAACAAAGGGCAGGCGTTCCTGCGCATGCTCGAAGCGTATCTCGGCGAGGACACGTTCCGCAGCGGCATCCGTAACTACATGCAGGCGCACAAATACTCCAACGCGACGACGGCCGATCTGTGGATCGCGCTCGGCGCCGCAAGCAAGAAAGACGTCTCCGCGCTCGCGAAGGCGTGGACGGAACAGCCCGGCTTTCCGCTCGTGTCGGTGACGGCGGCGTGCGACGCGTCGGGCAACCGCACCGTGACGCTTGCGCAGAAACGCTTCCTGCTCGACGGCACCATAGACGCGGCGAACACGCGGTGGAACGTTCCCATCGCGCTCGCCAGCGGCAACGCCGCGCCGGCGTACGTGCTGCTGACGACCGCGCAGCAGAGCGGGATCGCCGCCGGTCGCTGCAGCGAGCCGCTGCGCGCGAACGCCGGCGGCGTGGGCTACTACCGCGTCGCGTACGACGCGGCGACCTTCGACACGAACCGCGACGCGTTCACCTCGCTGCCCGACGCCGACAAAATCGCGATGCTCGGCGACCAGTGGAATCTGGTGCGCATCGGCGCGGCCCCGCTGCCGTCGTTCCTCGCGCTCGCGAACGCGATGGGCACGAACCGCAACACGCGCGCGTGGCAAGACATCGTCGGCCCGCTCGCGGAGCTCGAGAACGACACGCGCGGCACCGCGCAGCACGACGCGTTCACCGCGTACGCGCGGACCATCGTCGCGCCGCTCTTCGCGGCGCTCGGCTGGGACGCGAAACCCGGCGAGACCGTCGCAACCGGCCAGCTGCGGCGCAGCGCGCTCGGCGCGCTCGGCGCCTGGGGCGATCCCGCGGTCATCGCGGAAGCGCGCGCGCGTTTCGAGCGCGCCGTGACGGACCCGGCGTCAACGACACCGGAGATGCAGGCGCTCCTTACCGGCATCGTCGCCACCAATGCGGACGCCGCGGCGTTCGACCGCCTCCACCAGCTCGCGCAGGCAGCGAAAGACCCGACGATGGCGTCGCAATACCGGGGCGCGCTCATGCACGTACGCGATCCGCAGCTCGCCGCGCGCGCGCTCGAAATCGCGATGTCGAGCGAGATTCCGCCGCAACAGGACTCTTCGCGCTTCCGCTACGTTGAGACGGCGTCGGACTGGAACCCGAAGCTCGCGTGGGCGTTCTTCCAAGCGCACAGCGACGCGCTCACCAAACGCTTCTCGCTGTTCGAGAAGATGCTGAGCCTGTCGAACGCCGTGCCGGCGATCTTTTGGGACGCCGCGACGCCTGACCAGCTCGAGGCATGGCTCAAGACGAACCTTCCGCCGCGCGCGGGCGAGTACATCGCCAAGGGCATGAGCCGCGCGAAAACGGACGGCGCGATCCGCGAGCGCCTGCGCGAGGATGTCCGGACGTTCCTCGTGGACTACAACAGGCCCAAGATCTAGCCGCGAAGGGTGCGCCGGCACCCCGGCGAACATACGTTCGTATCGCCGCCATGCCTCGTCAGACCGCCCTGTTCGCCTCCGCCGCCAGCCCGACGCGCCTGGTCGGCGACCACGGGGACGTCACCTACGTCCCGGAATTCGTCGACCGCGCGCTGGCGGACGCCGTCGTACGCGAGTTGCGCGCGGATACACGGTGGCGCGCCGACTCGCGCATGATGTACGGCAAGCGCGTCCTCGTCCCGCGCGAGACCGCCGGCCGCGGCGACAAGATGCCCCAGTCGTGGACGCCGGCGCTTGCGCTCGTCCGCGAGATGGTCGAGCGCCACACGGGCACGACGTTCGACTACTGTTTTCTCAACCGCTACCGCGACGGTCAAGACGCGGTGGCATGGCACGGCGACCGCGACGGCACGCGCGACGCGCGGCTGGTCGTTGCATCACTGTCGCTGGGCGCAACGCGCCAGTTCCAGCTGCGGCCGAAAAAGAACAGCGGCCTGCGCTACGACCCGATCACCATCGACGTCGCGCACGGCGACCTCGTCGTGATGGCGGGCGACACACAACTGCACTGGGAACACCGCGTCCCACGCGATCCGCGCCTGACGGGCGAACGCCTCAACGTAACGTTCCGCCAACACCACGCACGCGACTGAGATATTGGCGCCCTAGACGACGGATAGCTCCGTCGAGAATTGCGCCTCTTCCGTCGAGCCCGTGAGCGCCGTTGTCGACGACGTTCCGCCGCCCACGACCTTGGCGACCTCGTCGAAGTAGCCTGTGCCCACTTCGCGCTGGTGGCGCGTGGCCGTGTAGCCGCGCGGTTCGCTTGCGAACTCGCGCTCCTGGAACTCCGCGTATGCGGACATCCCGCGTTCGGCGTAGTCCGACGCGAGCTCGAACATCGAGTGGTTCAGCGCATGCCAGCCGGCCAGCGTGATGAACTGGAACCGGTAGCCGTATTCGAACAGCTTCGCGCGGAACTGCGCGATCGTGGCGTCGTCGATCTTGCGCTTCCAGTTGAACGACGGCGAGCAGTTGTACGCGAGCATCTTGCCGGGGAACTGCGCGTGGATGCCTTTCGCGAACGCTTCGGCTTCCTCGAGCGACGGGTGCGACGTTTCGCACCAGATCATATCGCAGTACGGAGCATAAGCGAGCCCGCGCGCGATCGCCTGGTCGATGCCCGGTTTCACGCGGAAGAAGCCTTCGGGCGTACGTTCGCCGGTGAGGAACGGTTTGTCGCGGTCGTCCACGTCGCTGAGCAGCAGGTTCGCGGCGTCGGCGTCGGTGCGCGCGATAAGCACGGTCGGCACGCCCGACACATCCATCGCCAGCCGTGCCGCGATGAGGTTGCGGATCGCCTGCGATGTCGGGATCAGCACCTTGCCGCCTAAGTGTCCGCATTTTTTCTCGGATGCGAGCTGGTCCTCGAGGTGCACGCCCGCGGCGCCGGCGGCGATCATCGACTTCGTCAGCTCGAACACGTTGAGCGGTCCGCCGAAGCCTGCTTCCATGTCGGCGACGATCGGCGCAAACCAGTCCTTCTCGCCGCCGCGGCCTTCCACGACGTCGATCTGGTCGGCGCGCTGAAACGCATTGTTGATGCGCTCCACGACTTTGGGCACCGAGTCGTACGGATACAGCGATTGATCCGGATAGATCTGCCCCGCGGTGTTCGCGTCGGCCGCGACTTGCCAGCCGGAGAGGTAGATCGCCTTCAGCCCGGCCTTCACCGCTTGCACGGCTTGACCGCCCGTCATGCATCCGAGCGCGGCGACGGGCTCGTTCTCCGCGAGCAGCGCACGCAGCCGCTCGGCGCCGCGGCGCGCGAGCGTGTGCTCGATGCGAACGCTCCCGCGAAGCCGCGCGACGTCCTCGTCCGTATAAGGCCGGCCGATCTCGGGCGCATGCGGCGTTTTGCCGTTCGTGTGTCCGTTGGTCGAGAGCGCGGGGAACTGCGGCACCGTCAATGTCTCCTCGAAGGTGTTGGTTGCCGCAAGTATATCCGTCCGTCCGGCAAGCGTCCGCAGCCGCGCGCGAACGGTATCCGAACGAGCGCAAAGTGCTCGTTTCGGACCGCGAGATTTCGGCGCGGTCAGGACGCGGGGTCGAGGTATGCGAGGCCCGGCGTGCCGTTGAACCCGGTCAGGACGAGGATGCGCCCGTGCGCGTTTATCGCATACGCGCCGCGAATGTGGGCATGGGAGCCGGGCACGAGCGCGTCCAGCGCGGTCAGGGCGCGGTCGTGCGCCACGAACCCGCCGCCGCGCGCGAACGCTCCGACGATCGTGCCGTCCGCCGCAATCGCGAATGCCGTTCCCGGCTTGCGGCCCAGCGCGGTCGCGCCGCGCGGGTCCCAGCGGACCGGCATGCCGTTCGGGAGCCCGTTCCGCGCGATGACTTGCGTGCTGGTTGCGGTGCGTATCGTCGTGATCGAGCCGCCGTTGACGCTGATCCGGTCGTCGCCCACCGCGACGCCGCTCGCGTTCACGCCGAAGGCGACTCCACGGCCGAGACGCTTCGTCACGCCGTCGTGGAAGAGCAGCGCGTACGGTATCTGTCCATCGACGTTGACGTTGTCCGGCATCGTGCGCCCGTTTTGTTCGCCGATGAAACCGCAGGCATACGTCCCGGCGAGCGCGGTCATTGTCCCGGTGCCGAGGCTGCGCACGGTCGTGCCGTCGTACAGCAGCGCTTCGGGCAATTGATACGCCGGGTCGTGCTCGAGCGCGTCGATCTGAACGAAGCCGCCGGAGTAGTCGCCGGTCATGCCGATGCGCAGCGCCGGAAGCTCCGCGGCGACGACGTCGAAGTCGGTCGGTACCATCGAGCCGTTTTGACCGGCGGCGCGAACGAGCTTCCACGCAGCGCCCGCCCAGCGGAAGACGCCTTGGTCGGTCCCGCTGTACGCGCCCGAGAACCCGTTCGAGACCGTAGCGAACGGCGTGCCGTCGCCGGCGAGCACGACGTGGGAAAACGACGATTGGGGATACGGCACCGGCCCGCCGGTATAGTGCCGGAACGCTTCGTGCAGAACGGTATCGTCCGGCATGCCGATCGTGACCCGCGAACCGTCGGCTCGCCACACGACGATGCGCCGAGAAAGAAACGTTCGCCCGCGATCCTCCACGACCGCCGCGACGGCACCGTTCGTGGCGAGCGCGATCGCGCGTGGACCGTACCGCGCGATATCATTTGCGGAAAGGACGCTGTCGGCGGGCATCGCGAGCTGGTGCACGACGTAGCGCGAAGCCGGCGGTGCCTTCGCGGCGGCCGTCGCGTAGCACGCCGCGGCGGACACCACGCACAGCACGGCGGTGGCCGTAACGCGAGCGAAGAGCGTCTGCGTCACGAACGCGTGAGCGTCAGCGTCGATTTCGTCGCCGCGCGCACTGCGGCGTCCGAAAACGGCAGCGTCGTGCGCTCGAACTTCACCCACTTCGCGTTCTGGTCGGCATAGTGCGGTGAGCCGGGTTCGCCGGATTCGCCGGCGGCGACGTCGATCGTGCCGTGGTCCCAGTCACCGGCGGTCCACACCGCGCGGAATGATTGCGCGTGAATGTTCCACTGCACGAACGGCGCGAAGCTGCCGCCGCGCCCCGGCATCACGGGGCCGTTCCAAAACGAGAACCCGAACGGCGCGAGCGCGTGCTTCAGCGGTTGCGCGGCATAGGTGCCGAATGTCGGAATCGTCGTGCCGAGCGTATTCTGCACGCGGCGCAGCGAGTCGACGACGAACGTGTCGTAGTCGTCGTTCGCCACCCAGCCGCGCGGGCGTTCGCGCAGCGCGCGCAGCACCACTTCGAACCCCGGGCTCGTCGCCGGGTACGCGTTGGCGAGCTGCGACGGAAGATGCGCGGCGGAGATCGCGCCGAGCATGTCGCGCCTGACGGCGACGACGGCCGTCGCACCGCGCGATTCCGGCACGAGCGGTCCGTCGAACGAGCGCATTGCGGCCAAGATCGGCGCGAGCGTCGCGTCGCGGTCAGCGTGCCTGCGCGCTGCAGCACCGAGCACTTGGGTTGCGAACTCGTGCTCGGCGGGCGACGTCGCGTCGAGCTGTTCGCGAGCGAGCGTGTCCGGTGAGAGCTTACCGTTCGTGTCGGCCGACGCGGCGAGCGCGCGTTCGATCTCGAACGCGCGATACGGTGGCGGCCAGTACGGTGCGAGCCGCGGTGAGCCGCTGCCGTCGGAACGGTTGTTGCTGCTGACGACCAGCGCGGAACGCGACGGATCGATGTGCGGTGCGCTCGCGAACGTCAGATACGCGGGCTCCCGTGAATCGCCGTCGCTCGCCCAGCGACCCCACGAGGGATCGAGCGGAACTTGGCCGGCGAAGTGGTACGCGACGCGCCCCGCGTCGTCGGCGACGAGCACGTTGAGCGCGGGCTCCGGCAGATCGCGCATCGCGGCGATGCCGTCGGCCGCGGTGCGCGCGTGCAGCAGGCGCGCAAACGGCGCGAGCGGCGACACCGGATTGCGGTGCATGCGCCAGTCCATCAGGTAGGCATACCCGTTCGGGCCGCCGTCGGAGATCACGACGCCGCGCGGCGTCTGCATCACATCGAGATCGACGTCGGCGCCGAAGCGCACTTCTATGCGCTCGTGGTGATGCTGCAGATGAACCCAGCGGCCGTTTTCCTGCACCATGTCGGCCCCGGAGCGGCGCTCTTTGAGCACGCGCATCGCCGCGGTCTCGCCGGCGGTCACGCCCCACGCGACGTGCTCGTTGTGCCCCAGCGTCACGCCCGGCGTTCCGGCAAGCGCGCCGCCCCCGATGTGCACCCCCGGCGCGCTCGCCTCGACGAGCCACCAAATTCCCGGAATGCCGATGTCGAGGTGCGGATCGTTTGCGAGGATCGCTTTGCCGCTGGTCGTGCGATCGGCGCCTGCGGCCCACGCGTTGCTGCCGACCGGCGCGCGATCGTCGGCGGTGAACGCGACGGTGGGGTCGTCGACCTGGTCACCGTGAGCCTGCCGAAAGGCGCCCAGCGCGGGCAGCTTTGCGATCGCGCCGGCGGGGCGGCCGTTAGTCGGCACGTCGTAGCGCGGGTCGGTCAGCGGGTATAGCGCTTCCAAGCCCGCCTCGCCGACGACGTTGCGCACGGCGTCGCGAATGACGACGTCGTCGGGTTTGTCGTCGAGGTCGAGCACCGTCGCGAACCCGACCGCGAGCGCGTCCTCCGGCTGCCACCGCTCGAACGTCGCAAAGAGCGCGTGATACTCCGGCGGTTTCGGCTGCTGCGTCGCAGCGGCGTTTATACCGTCGGCGAACGCGACCAGCATCGCACGCTCGTCCGCGGTCGCGTGCTCGAAGACGCGCGCGGCGAGCTCGCGAATCCCGTAACGCCGCATGCGCCGATCGACGCGCACGAGGTTCGACCCGAGCAGCTCGGCGAGCCGCCCGTCGACGTAGCGCCGCGTGAGGTCCATCTGAAAGAGCCGGTCGCTCGCCATCGCGAAGCCCTCGGCGACGAACAGATCGTGCACCGAGCCGGCCCGAATGTGCGGCACGCCGCGCTGGTCGCGCGCGATCGTCACCGGCCCATCGACAGGCACCTGACCGACGGTCCCGTCGACCCGGGCAACGGCGAAATGCCCCGCCATCGCCACCCGCGCGGCATACAGCCCGACCAGCAAGACGACCAAGCCAACAAGCGCCCCCATCCCGAGAGCGACCCGGCGGACCCAACGACCAAGCATCCCAGCCTAGCTACGGCCTTGAGAAACCGGGGCCTTTATGGTAGACTACCTGCCTATGCCCTTCGGCCGATAACGCGGGCCCAAGGAACGTCGGACCGGACGTCTCCTGGGTCTTTTCGCCTTTTCAAGCGATAACCCAGGACCAACCCGGCTCTACGACGTCACCTCGGCCGCCTCTGTCTTGCCGACGCGCTGAGCAAAGGAATCGATGAACCTCCTAGACGTCAACAACTTCGACGCGATGCGCATTGGCCTCGCGTCGCCGGAACAGATTCGTGCGTGGTCGTTCGGTGAAGTCAAAAAGCCGG
>JALZBE010000424.1 GCA_030947665.1 Vulcanimicrobiota bacterium
GCGACGATCTGCGCGATCACCGCGTTGACCGCGGCCTCGTCGGTCACGTCGACCACGTGCGTTTTCGCCCGGGCGCCGTCACGGGCCGCACGGCACGCGCCGGCGGTTTCTTCGAGGGCGGCCGCATCGCGGCCGAGCAGCGCCACGTCGGCGCCGGCACGCGCGAGGTCGACCGCGATCGCGCGGCCGATGCCACGGCTCGCGCCGGTCACGACCGCGATCTTGCCGTTCATGCGACGGGTGCGGCGGCGAGCTGCGCACGCAGCTTCTCGACGCCCGCGGCGTCGGAGACGGTGATCGCTTTGGGCGCGCCTTCGATGCGCTTGAACATGGGCGCGAGCACCGCCGACGCGCCGAACTCGACGACGAGGTCGAGCTCGTATGTTGCCAGCGCGACGGCCGCGTCGTGCCAGCGCACCTCGTCGGTGACGGAGCGGATCAGGTTGGCCTTGATCTGCTCGCCGTCGGTGTACGGCTGCGCGTCGACGTTGGAGATCACGGTGAAGCGCGGCGGCATCACCATCGCGTCGGTGACGTGGCGCGCGAACTCTTCGCGCGCGGGATCCATCAGCGCGCTGTGCCATGCGCCGCTGACGTTGAGCGGAATCACCCGCTTCGCGCCCGCCGCCGTCGCGAAATCGCCCGCGACGCGCACCGCTTCGGCATCGCCGCTGATCACGATCTGGCCGGGTGCGTTGAAGTTCGCGAGCTGCACGCGGCCGGCGCCCTGCGCGACGGCTTGCGCGACCGCTTCGCGCAACGCTTCGGGGGCGAGCCCCAGCACCGCGGCCATCGCGCCCTGCGCGTGCACGGTCGCGCGCTGCATGGCCAAACCGCGCTGGTTCACCAGCGTGAGCGCCGTTTCGAACGTGAGCGCGCCGGCGAGCGTGAGCGAGCAGTACTCGCCGAACGAATGGCCCGCGCTCACGACGGGATCGAGCACGTCGCCGACCGCTTTGGCGAGCGCGATGTTGGTGACGAAGATCGCCGGCTGAGCGTAGCGCGTCTCGCGCAATTGTTCGTCGGAAGACTTTTCACACAGCGCGAGCAGGTCGTATCCGAGGATGATCTTCGCGGTGCTGAAGCACGTCGCCGCATCCGGATACGCGCGCGCAACGTCGACGCCCATGCCGACAACCTGCGAACCTTGTCCGGGGAACACGACGCCGACGCGCATCATCGGTAGCTCACGACGCGGCTTTCGTCGAGCCGTTTCCGTTCCAGCGCCACGCGACGGCGCCCCAGCTCAACCCGCCGCCGAAGCCGACGAAGAGCAGCACGTCGCCGTCCTTGAGCTTGCCGGCCGCCGACGTTTCGGAGAGCGCGATCGGGATCGACGCGGCGCTCGTGTTACCGTAACGTTCGATGTTGATGACGACGCGCTCGTTGGGAATGTCGAGCCGCTTCGACGCCGCCTCGATGATGCGCTTGTTGGCTTGGTGCGGGATCACCCAGGCGATGTCGTGCGGCGTGAGGCCGGCGCTCTCGAGCGCGTGCGTCGTTGCCGCGATCATCTTGGTCACCGCGAACTTGAACACTTCGCGGCCGTTCATCGTGATCGTGTCGCGCTTGTTGGCAATGTCGTCGGCGGTCATGCGCGCCGCGCCGGTACCGCCGACCGGCAGATACAGGTCGGACGGGGTGGTGCCGTCGGCGCCGAGCTCGGAACCGAGGTACGAGTCGTTCGCGCTCGCTTCGAGCACGACGGCGCCCGCGCCGTCACCGAACAGCACCGCCGTGTTGCGGTCGTCGTAGTTGACGAGGCGCGAGAGCTCCTCGGCGCCGATCAGCAGAATTCGTTTGAAGACGCCCGTGCGGATCATGCTCGACGCGACGGTGAGCCCGTAGATGAAGCCGCTGCACGCGATCTCCATGTCGAAGCCCGGCACGCCTTGTATCCCGAGCTTCGCGCCCACGATGCAGGCGGTCGCCGGAAACGCGTAGTCCGGCGTAACCGTGGCGACGATGATGCAATCCAGGTCGGTGGCGACCAGCCCGGCGTTGGTCAGCGCGTTGCGCGCGGCGGCGACCGCGATGTCGCTGGTCGGCTCGCCGGCGGCGGCGATGTGCCGCTCCTTCATCCCGGTACGCGTGACGATCCACTCGTCCGACGTGTCGAACATCTGCTCGAGGTCGGCGTTCGTGAGGACCTTTGCGGGCACGTGGTGCCCGACGCCCGCGATGCGGACTCCGGTCTGGTTCAACCGCTAACCGTGGCTGTGTCCGGCGTGCTCGTCCTTGGCCACGACTTGGCGGCCGGCGTACGTTCCGCAGAAGTCGCACACGAAATGCGGGCGCTTCGGCTGGTGGCACTGCGAGCACTCGACCGTCGTCACGGGGTTGAGCTTCCAGTTCGCAGCCCGGCGGCTACGCGTCTTGGACCGGGGGGTTTTCCATTTCAGATTCGCCATGATCGCCTTCCGTAGGGCAAGTGCATCCACCGCCCGCGTTCTTGCTCCATCCGCACGTGGCGCAGAGCCCACGACAGTCCTCGCGACACGTCAGTGTCAGTGGCATCGCGCTGGTCACCAGTTGTCTGACCAGATCGGCCACGTCCAGGTCGGTACCGCTCAGTACGTTGTTCTCGCCGAAGGGATCGCTCGTTCCGCCCAGCGGATCGAAACGTTCCTCGACCTCGACCGTCATCGGGACGACGACGTCCTCCAGACACCGGCCGCACGGGCCCTCGGCGGCCAGCTCGATGGTCCCGCTGACGTCCAGCCCGCGCTCCACGCGCCGCAGGTCCAGGCGGACGTGCGCCGGCTGCGGGAACGTGAACTCGGAGAACGGCGAAACCTCGACCCGTTCGTCGAGGGACACCGGCCGGCCCGCGAACAGGACGGAGCCGATGTCGATGACCAGTGAAGAACCCATACCATAGAACGGGGTCCCCCGCGAGGAGAACCCCATGCAACTGACCCATGGTAGACCACGCCGGGGCCCTTGTCAAACACGAAAGCCGGCGTGATTGACGGGCGCATGAACACGAACGTCACCGTCGCCTTCGGCGCGCAAATCGCGGCCGCGGCGACCCGCCACCACCTCGAGCCGCGGCTTCTCGCGGCCGTCGCCGCCCAAGAGACCGGGGGACCGGGCGCCGACTCGGGCCGCAACATCGTCGGCGACGCCGGCCACGGCCACGGCGTCTTTCAGATCGACGACCGCTGGCACGCCTTCGCCCGCGGCCCCGCCGCGATGAACCCGGCCAGCAACGCCGACTACGCCGCCGGCCTGCTGGAGTCCAACCTCCGCCGCTACGGCGGCGATACCCGCGCGGCGCTCTCGGCTTACAACTCGGGGTCGCCCACGGCGACCGGGACCCGAACCGACTGGGGCGACGGTAAGCCCGTCGGCTATGCCGACTCCGTCTTCCGCCACTACGCGCGGCTGGGCGGTAGCCCGGCCGGCGCAGCCCCGGGCGGTGCGGCTCCGGGGGCCAGCGCGCCGGCCGATCCGCGCGATACGGCCGAGGCGGTCGACGCACTGCGCAGCCTCCTGGCCCTACTTGTCCCCGGCGGCGCGGCGGCCGCG
>JALZBE010000425.1 GCA_030947665.1 Vulcanimicrobiota bacterium
CCGAGCGGCGGTCCCGGTACCGCGCTTCACGACGCCGACCATGAGGTCGCGGACCGCGTGCGCAGTGTCGGCCGAGATCGGCTGCGCCAGCGTCTCGGGCCGTGTGGCGATCCCGGTCTCGCTCCCGGCGATGCGGCGGACGAGGTAGGGCCGGGGAGTGGCGCCGTCGTGCGCGATCGTCGCGTCGATCAGCGCCATGCGCATCGGCGTCACGAGCAGCGACGCCTGCCCGAATCCGAGCTGCGCGAGGATGCCGGCGTAGACGTCCTTCTTGGCCGGGAGCCGGTCGCGCGTGACGGGTATGTCGAAATCCTCCGCCTGGCCGAACCCCCACTTCTGTGCGTAGTCGAACCACGTGGTGACGCCGATCTTGAGCGCGATCTGCGCGAAATCGACGTTCGAGCTCAGTGCGAACGCGCCGGCGAGGTCTTGCGTGCCCGTCACCTCTTCTTCGTCATTGTGCACGGTGAAGTTGCCGACCGTGAAGCCGCCCGCATCGCTGAACGTCGACTGCGGCGTGACGACCCCCGCGTCGAGCGCGTCGGCGGCGGTGACGATCTTGAACGTCGAACCAGGCGGGTAGAGGCCGCCGGTCGAGCGGTCGAGCAGCGGCGACGCCGGGTCCTTGACGAGTGCCGGCCACAGCCGGTCGAGCGCGTTGGGATCGTACGACGGGACCGACGCGAGCGCCAGCACCGCGCCGGTGCGCGGGTCGAGCACGACACCGGCCGCGCGGGCGTGGCGCGACAGTCCTGCGACGAGCGCGTTCTGCACGGTGAGGTCGAGCGTCGTCACGACGTCGGCACCCCGCGGCGCCCCGTGTTTGCCCGCCAGGATCTGCGCAAGCTGCGATAGCGGGTCGACGGCGTCTGTGTGCGCGGTGAGGACCCGGTCGTACGCGTCTTCGAGCCCGGCCGTGCCGTAACGCGACGACGCATAGCCTACGGCCTGTGCGACGAGCGCGCCGTGCGGGTACGCGCGCTTGGCGCCGCGCGTGATCGCGAGCGGTGTGCCGTCGGAAGCGAGGATCGAGCCGCGGCCCACGGCGATCGCGGTGTGCCGCGGGTTGTACTGATTCGCCGAAAGCTTCGGCCCGACCACGACCTGCAGCCACACCTGGCGCAGCGCGAGCACCGCAAACAAGATGATGAACACCGCGCCGAGCCGCGCGATCGCGCGGTCGGTCAGGACGAACGCTCCACGCGCTCGGCGCGCTCGCGCAGCAGCGTGTAGCCGCCGCTCGTGCTCACCGCCAGATGCGGATGCGCCGCGTCGGCGCCGATCACATCGTTGATCAAGCGGTGCGCGAGTTCGTCGTCGAGGCCGTCGATCGCGAGCACCGCATCGACCGACACGTCGTCGAGCAGCGGTCCCGCCACGTAGGCGGCGTGCGGGATCGTCTCCCAAAAGCGCTCTTCGTACGGCGCTTCGCGCCACGGGCCGCGCTTGCCGAACACAGTCTGATGGTAGTCCCACGCGCACAGGCGCCGTTCGTTCCACACGAAATGATCGCGCACGCATGTGCGCCGGCAGATCGCGCACTGCACGAGCGATTCAGGCGCGTGCGCGAGCGCGTCCAGAATGTCTTCCGGCAAATCCTCCGGATTGACGATCGTGTCTTCGGCCAGCACGTCGGGGACGGGCGTCGACCAGCCGATGCGCGCGAGCAGCTCGAGCTCGCGCAGCGACGAGACGAACGAGCGCTCGTCGGAAGGGTCGAACGTCTGATCCGTCCAGCCCGCGAGGTTGTCGGCCGCGATTCCGACGCGCTGCCAGTTCTCGCCGAGCACGACGCCGATCGGGGTCCATGCGAGCGGGACGAGCCATGCCGTCACCTGCTTGTTCTCCGGCACCAGGCTCGACGCGAACGCCAGCGTGCTCGCGTTTCCGCCGAGCACGTACGCGCGCGCATCGCTCTTGGCTTCGCTCTTGCTCGGTGGGTCGATGGGCATAGTCACCGCGCTTCGCGTACGGCGCCGCGTGGGTACGATCCCGCCTATATGACGACACGCCCCATCTCACTTCTCGCGGGCGCGGCGCTCGTGGGCCTCGGCGGCTCGTTGATCGCCCGCTCGCTCCGTGAACACCGCGACGGCGACGACGGCATGCACCGCGACAACGGGCGTGCGAGCGTGCCGTACGGGCACGGCACACGCATCGAAAAAGTTTTCACCATCATGCGCCCCGCAGCGGAGCTCTACGCCTACTGGCGCGACTTCGCGAACCTGCCCTCGATCATGTCGCACCTCGAAGCCGTCGAGGTGATCGACGACCTGCGCTCGCGCTGGTCCGCGAAGGGCCCCGCCGACTACACCGCCGTCTGGGATGCCGAGATCATCGACGACACACCGGGCCGCCGCATCGCCTGGCGCTCCGTGGGCGGCAGCATCCCCAACGCGGGCTCGGTGAGGTTCGCGGACGCACCGGCCGGCCGCGGCACCGAGCTGCACGTCGAGATGGAATGGGCGCCGCCCGGCGGCCGGCTCGGCGCATCGTTCGCGCACCTGTTCGGCGACGATCCCGGCTTGATCGTCGAAACCGATTTGCGCCGCTTCAAGGCAACGATGGAAGCCGGCCACGTCGCGCTCAACGGCACGGACGTGATCAAGTGACGATGATGATGGACCGAGCGCAGCCTGGGGCGGAGCGCCGTTCGACATGAGAGCGGTGACGTTTCATGGCGCCGGGAAGGTCAGTGTCGACAATCATCCCGATCCGACGATCTTGACGCCGTACGATGCGATCGTGCGCGTAACGTCCACGGCGATCTGCGGCTCGGACCTGCACATGTACGGCGGCTACGTGCCGACGGTGATGAAGGGCGACGTGTTCGGCCACGAGTTCATGGGCGAGATCGTCGAGGTGGGCGGCGCCGTCACCAAGGTCAAACGCGGCGACCGCGTGCTGGTGCCGTTCACGATCTCATGCGGCAGCTGCCGCAACTGCACGCTCGGCAAGACGTCCTTGTGCGACAACTCCAACCCCAACGCCTGGATGGCCGACATGCTGATCGGCTACACGTGCAGCGGGCTGTACGGTTACTCGCACGCGTTCGGCGGTTATCCTGGCGGCCAGGCGGAGTACGTGCGCATCGCCTGGGCCGACGCGAACGCGTTCGTCGTCCCCGACGAGCTCAGCGACGAGCAGGCGCTGTTCCTGACCGACATCTTCCCGACCGGCTATCAAGCCGCCGACCAAGCCGGTATCGAACCGGGCGACACCGTAGCGATTTGGGGCTGCGGCCCCGTCGGCTGGTTCGCGATCCAAAGCGCGTACCTGCTGGGCGCGGAGCGCGTCATCGCGATCGACCGCGTGCCCGACCGGCTGGACCGGGCGCGCGCGCTCGGTGCGGACACGATCAACCTCGAGCACGTCGACGTCGTCGAAACGCTGAAGAACGAAACCGGCGGGCGCGGCCCGGACGTGGCGATCGACTGCGTCGGGATGGAAGCGCACTCGCACGCGCTCGACGCGCTCGCGGACAAGGCGAAGCAGACGCTCAAGCTGACGTTCGACCGGG
>JALZBE010000426.1 GCA_030947665.1 Vulcanimicrobiota bacterium
CCTCGGCGATCACCCCGACCGCCGACAGGATCTGTCCCGGCGTGCAGAATCCGCACTGGAACGCGTCGTGCTCGATGAACGCCGCTTGCACGGCGTGCAAGGCGTCGCCGTCCGCGAGGCCTTCGATCGTGGTTACCTCGTCGCCGGCGTGCGACAGGGCGAGCGCCAAGCACGACAGCGTCCGTCGCCCGTTGACCAGAACGGTACACGCGCCGCACTGACCGCGGTCGCAGCCTTTCTTCGTGCCGGACAAGCCGGCGCGGTCGCGCAGCAGGTCGAGCAGCGTAACCTGGGGTTCGATCGTGAACGTCGCGTCGCGGCCGTTCAGCTTCAGGGTGAGAGGAGCGACGGAGGGGGACGAAGCGAGCGGCGGGCCGGTAGTTCGCACGGTGATTCCTCGTGGGAGAGCGAGCCTGTAGATGGTGAGACACGACATGACGCGTTGACGATCCACTCGGCCGCATGATAAAGTCCCTGGGTTATGTACGCGATCGTTGAGACCGGCGGCAAGCAGTTCCGCGTGTCCGAAGGCTCCGTCATCCGGACCGATCTCATCGAGACCGAGGTCGGCGCATCGGTGACGTTCGACCGCATCGTCCTCGCCGCCAACGGCGACGACGTGTCGATCGGGAGCCCGCTCGTGAGCGGCGCGACGGTGACGGGCACGGTGCTGCGCCAGGCCAAGGACAAGAAGATCCTCGTCTTCCGCTACAAGTCCAAGAAGCGCGTCCGCAAGCTCAATGGCCACCGCCAGCGGTTCGCTGAGATCCGGATCGACAAGATCGCCCTCTGAGCGGATGCTCGAGGTCCGTTTTCGCAGGGACAGCCGTGATCGGCTGTCCTCTGTTTTTTCCAGGGGGCACGCCGGGCAGGGCGAGCCGGGTGAGGACGTCGCTTGCGCGGCCGTCTCCGCGCTGCTCCAGGCTGCCTGGGCCGGGCTGACCGACGTCGCCCACGTCCCGGTCACCGGTCACCGCCGCGCGGGCGACCTGCTGATGCGATGGCCCGAGGACGCCCGCGACCGCGACGACGTCCGCGCGATCGTGGCGACCGCCGAGCTCGCGATCGAGCAGATCGCCAAGCAGTACCGCGGCGCGATCCGATACGTTCGGGAACCCGAAGCCGACGGCACGTAGCACGGATGGGGATTCCGGGTACACCGGCGTCGAAAGGAATCCCACGATGCACGACACGACCAAACCCCTCAACGGGGAGCTCCAGAGCAAGACCGGCGACGCCGCCGCCAACTCCGACGCGGGGCGGACCGTCCTCGTGGGCGTCCTCGGTGGCATCCTCTCGGCCGCCGGCTACCTGGTCTACCAGCGCCTCCCGGACGAGCAGAAAGAAAAGATCCACCGCCAGGTCCGCAGCACGCTCGAATCCCGCATCAGCGAGATCCGCTCAAACTTTAATTTGTAGGCGGCTGCGCCCGGTACGGCGCCGGATGAACTGATCGCATACGAGGGCGGGCACCAAATAGCGTGTGCTCGGCCCTTTTCTTGCTTCCGTGCTCGTGGCGTATGCCTCCGCGCTGCGGGCGTTCGATCCGGCGCTCGACGACGTCCACGCGATGCGGCTTGCCGCGCGCGTCGTCGCGGAGGCCGATGCCGCGCGCATCGATGCGCGCCTGGTCGTCGCGCTGGTCGCGGTGGAGTCCGCGTGGGATCCGCACGCGGTGTCGCCGGCCGGTGCGCGCGGGCTCGGGCAACTCATGCCGGGGACGGCGGCCGGGCTCGGCGTCGACCCCGACGATGCGGAGGCGAACCTTCACGGCACCGTGACGCATCTCGCCGGATTGCTGGCTCGGTACCGGCGTTTTCCGCCGCAAGAACGGTACGACCGGGCCATCGCGGCATACAACGCCGGCGCCGGCGCCGTCGACCGCTACGGCGGTATCCCACCCTACCGTGAGACGCAGCTAGAGGTGCGGCGTGTGATCGGGCTCTGGCGGCGGCTCTGCGGCGGCTGACCGCTGCAGGTCGAGCGCCGGCCGCGGCTCGGCCAACTTCTCGCCGGCGACGAACGGTCCGGGCGCCGCGGCGGCATGAGGCGCGTCGGGCTCGGGGGCGGGCGGTTCGTACTTCGACGTGTCGTACGGCGCACCGTACGGCGCGGCTTCGTACGGCGCGGCGTCGTCGGCCGCGGGCTCGTACGGCGCGTCGTAGGGCGGCGGCTCGTACGGCTTGGCGTCCTTGGCCTCTTCGACGTCGGCCGCGCGTTCGAGCTCGCGGATGAAGGACGCGGACGTGTTCTGGATCTCGCGCATGACGTTGCCGGCCTTGCGGGCGACGCGCGGAAGCTGCTCGGGGCCGAAGAACAGAAGCGCCGCGGCGCCGAGGACCGCCATATCCGGGATCGATAGCATGCGGAGGGTTTCTTCCCGGTCCCGTGCAACGCGTCATGCCCCGCGAGGTGCGATAGGCGGCGCGCGCGGAGATTACCGAAGGCCGGCCCCCACGCCCTGAAAATCATCTACACCCGCGGCAACCGGACCGAGACCCTGGCGTCCATCACGACGCTTCGGAAAATCCTCAACCGTTTCGTCGCGCACCGTGTGTTCTACGAAGTGAGTTCGCGCAACAAGCGAGGGCACGAGTTCTTCTCGGCCAAGAACACCTTCGTGGTCGGCTCGATCGAGATCGTGAACCGCGATTATCTGACGATCACGATCTTCGACGCGAACAACGCGTCGCACTCGATCGAGATCCTCAACCCCGCCGCAATGCGCATTTACGACGACACGCTAGGCAAAGGCTTCGCGGTTTCGTTCTTGAGCGAGGGCACGGGCGGCGTGGAGTCGCGCTGCTACCTGCGCGACGAAGGCGAGGACGGCGATGCGATCAAGGAGCGCGGCGAGCTCGAGAAGATCACGCTGCCGCAGCTGTTCACCTACCTCGAAGACCTCACGGCCGTCGAGACGCACACGCTCTAGTCTCATAAGCCTTCGACGGCTTTGCTCACGCTTTGCGGATCGGTGCCGAACAAGCTGAGCAGATCGTGGTCTTTGACGGCTTCGGCGGTCAAGCCGTACACGAGGTGCTTCGCGCGGTACACGTCGACGGCGCGGCGCGCGCCTTCGATGAAGAGCCGATACGACTCGCCGTCGAGATACATCGTGCGCGTCCCGTCCTGCGAGCGAAACGCCAGCGAATCGTACCGCGCGAACGGCGGGTCGCCTTCGGGAGGCAATTCCTCGAGCACTTCGATCAGCTGCGGCGGCTTGGCGGCCGCTCCGGCGGCGGCTCTGTCGATCTTGTCGCGCGGCACCAGCGACGCGATCGCGGGACCGATGAGCGGATCGCCGAGCAGCCCCAACAGCAAGTGCGACGGCGCGACGAACTCCGCGCCGTGCGCGATTGCATGCGTCACGCCGGCGCGCAGCACGCGCATCAGATCGGCATCCAGCCGCAACTGCTCCTCGCTCACGAGCGTCTGATGCGCGATTCGAGCCGCGTCGCCTTCCGCAGCATGCGCACGGCTTCGCCGCGCCGGCCGCTGCGGTGGAACGCGACGCCGAGGT
>JALZBE010000427.1 GCA_030947665.1 Vulcanimicrobiota bacterium
GTCTTCGGCCGCGGCGTGTCCTACATGGAAAGCCGCATCAAGTGGCATTACTGGCCGATGTCGGCCGACGAGTTCGAGCAAGCGATGCGGGAGGTTACCGCGACGTGAGGGCGACGTTCACGCGCACGCTGACGGAGATCGCGCGCGCGGACCCGCGCGTCATGCTGCTCACGGCGGACCTCGGCTACATGGCGCTCGAACCGTTCTCCGACGAGCTCCCCGAACAGTTTCTCAACGTCGGCGTCGCGGAGCAGAACATGGTGGGGATCGCGACCGGGTTGGCCGACGGCGGGTACGTTCCGTTCCTGTACTCGATCGCGCCGTTCGCCGCGCTGCGCCCGTACGAGTTCATCCGCAACGGCCCGGTACTGCATCGCCTGCCGGTGCGAATCGTGGGCGTCGGCGCGGGCTTCGAGTACGGCCCGGCCGGACCGTCGCATCACGGCATCGACGACGCGGCGGCGCTGCGGCCGCATCCCGGCCTGCTGATCGTCACCCCGGCCGAGCCCGCGCAGCTGCGCACCGCGCTGCTCGCAACGCGCGAGCACGCCGGGCCGATCTACTTTCGCATCGGCAAGGACGAGAACGTCACGGTCCCCGGCTTGCAGGGGCGCTATCGGACCGGCCGCGCGGAGATCGTGCGCGAGGGCCGCGACCTGGCGTTCGTGGCGATGGGCGCGCTCGCCGCCGAAGCGTGCGCGGCCGCCGACCTGCTCGCGTTCGAGGGGCTCTCCGCGACGGTCGCGGTCGTGTCGACGTTCAACCCGTCGCCGGTCGACGATCTCGCGGCGCTCGCGCGCGCGCACCCGTTGCTGGTGAGCGTCGAAGCGCAGTACGTCAACGGCGCGCTCGGCTCGCTCGTCGCCGAAACGATCGCCGAGGACGGCGCGGGCGCGCGGCTGATCCGCATCGGCGTGCGCCGCCCGCCGCAAGGACGCACCGGCAGCCAGCGCTTCTATCACGAGTTGCACGGGCTCGAACGCAACGCGATCGCGCGGCGCGTGCTGGCCGTGATGGCCGGTGAGCCGGCTTGAGCGAGCCCGCGTTCTCGATCGTCCTGCCCGTCTACAACCAAGCGGATCACCTCGTCGAAACCGTCGAGGGGTACGAGCGCGCGCTCGAGCTCGCCGGCATCGACCACGAGCTGCTGCTCGTCGTCAACGACTCGCGCGACGCGTCGCTCGACGTCGCGCGTTCGCTCGCCGCGCGCTTTCCCGCGGTGCGCGCGTTTTCGGAGGAGCGCGGCGGCTGGGGCCGCGCGGTCAAGCGCGGGCTGCGCGAAGCGCGCGGCGCGCTGCTGTGCTACACGAACTCCGCGCGAACGACCGATCGCGATCTGACGCTGATGCTGCTCTACGCCCGCGCGTTCCCGAACACGATCGTCAAGGCGAACCGCAAGATCCGTGAAAGCTTGCAGCGCCGCATCGGGTCGCTGCTCTACAACGTCGAGTGCCGGACGCTGTTCGACCTGTCGTGCTGGGACATCAACGGCACGCCGAAGATCTTTCCGCGCGCGTTCGACCCGCTGCTCGCGCTCGAGTCTGACGACGACCTGATCGACGCCGAGTTCAACGCGATCTGCCGGCTGAACGACTACCGGATGCTCGAGGTCCCGATCTTCTCCGCACGGCGCCACGGCGGAAAATCGACCACCAGCTACCGCTCCGCGTTCGCAATGTACGTCGGCGCGTACCGGCTGGCACGACGCCTGCGCGGCCGCACGGCGTGAGCGACTCGTTCGGCACGCGCTCGGACGCGCAAGGACGCGAGTGGCGCGATCCGCGCGCGGTGACGGCGCAATGGTCGGACGCGGGCGCAGCGGACGCGGCGCTGCTGCGGTACACCGCTCGCGGCGGCTGGTGGGACGCGCTGGCCGCGGCGGGCATCACGCTGCTCGTGTCGCGCGAGTACGAGCATCTCGTGCTCGCCGTCTCGGCGCACGAGCCGCGCGTTACGTACACGCGGCTGCCGCATCCGTCGGGTATCGCGTTCGACGCCACGGGCGATCGCGTGTTCGTCGCGTCGACACGCAACCCGAACCAGATCGTCGCGTTCGGGCCGGTCTCGCCGGCGCGCGACCGGCTCGACGTCGCGCGCCGCGCGAACGCAGCGGCGCGCCGGCTGGTCCCGCTGCGCAGCTGGTTTCTGCCGGGCTCCTACTACGTGCACGATCTCGCGTTGATCGGCGGCCGGCTCCACGCCAACTCCGTCGGGCGCAACGCCGTGGTCGAGCTGGGCGAGCACGGCCCGCGTACGGTGTGGTGGCCCGCGTCGATGGAACGCGACGGCGTGCCGCTGACAGGCCGCAACGAGATTCAGCTCAACTCGATCGCGGCCGGCGCCGACCTCGCGTCGTCGTTCTTCACCGCATCCGGCGAGCGGCCGGGGCGCTATCGGCCCGGGCACCCGAAGTATCCGGTCGACCGGCGCGGCGTCGTGTACTCCGGCGCGACGCGCGAGCCGGTGGCGCGCGGGCTGACGCGACCGCATTCGGCGCGCCTGCACGGCGGGCGCGTGTGGGTCGATGACAGCGGCTACGGGGACGTCGGCTTCGTCGCGGACGGGCGGTTCGAGCGCGTGGCGCGACTGCCGGGCTGGACGCGCGGGCTCGCGTTCGCGGGAAATGTCGCGTTCGCCGGCACGTCGCGCGTCATCCCGCGCTTCAAGCAGTACGCGCCGGGCTTGGACGTCGCGCGCAGCCGTTGCGCGGTCCATGCGCTCGACGTCACGACCGGCGCGGTGCTGGGCAGCTTGGAGTTTCCGGCGGGAAATCAAATCTTCGCGATCGAGCCGGTGCCCGCGGGCTGGACGCACGGGTTTCCGTTTCGCGCGGGCGCACGGCCGGGCGAGGCGCGCACGCTCTTCTACGCGTACGAGGCCGAACGCACGTGATCCGGCGATTCGCCGCGTTCGCACTGGCCGCGCTCGTCGTTCTGCCGTGCGGCGCCCCCGCGGCGCCTTCGACCCCGCCGCGCGGCACGGCGCCCGCGTCGCTCGGCGCGCTCGACGTCATCGCGCTCGAGATCTGCTACACGACGGTGATGGCGCGCTATTACGAGCCGGTCGACCCCGCCGCCCTGCTCGCGGGTGCGCGCGCCGGTATCGTCGCGTACCTCGCGTCGCGCGGGGTCAGGAACCCGAACATCCCGCCGGCGTCAGTGCACGCCGACCGCTATCGCGCCGAGAGTGAGATCGATCGCGACGTCGCGCTCGCCGTCGCGCGCTACGGCACGCGCGTGCGCACCGGCGAGCTCGTCGCGAAGACGATCGAGAGCGAGCTCGCCGCGCTCCACGATCCGTACACCGTGCTGTTCCGGCCGCCGGCGTTCAAGAAGTTCGTCGGGTTCCTGGACGGCAAGCCGGCCGCCGGCATCGGCGCGGAGCTCGACGTCGATCCGCAAACCCACGCGGTGCGCGTCGTCGACGTGTTTGCGGGCAGCCCGGCGGAAACCGCGGGGCTCGCGCCGGGCGACGTCATCACGAGCATCGACGGCGCGCCGCCACCCGCGAC
>JALZBE010000061.1 GCA_030947665.1 Vulcanimicrobiota bacterium
GGACGCGAGCGCGCTGCTCGCCGGGCGCACGTGGGCGTTGCGGCCGGGTGAGAGCGCCTACGTCGCGGGCGCGCAGTTCGGCGCGGGCGTGTCGTGCGGCGATGCGGCACCCCGCGTGCTGCGGCTGCCCGTCGCGGCGTCGTACGACGCGGTGAACGAGCGCTTTACCGTCGTGGTGACGTATCCGCGCGATCCGTGCCGCGTCGCGAGCGACGGCACGATCCCGCAGGGCAACGCGGCCACGGTCACGCTGGCCGAGACGCTGCCGCCGTCGGTGTATCCGCCGGGCCAGACCATCCACCGCGACGTCGCGCCGCCGGCCCGGATGTAGCGTGCTCGGTACGACGCTCTGGTTCGTGGTCGTCATCGGCCTGGTCGCGGTCGCGCTGATGGACGGCGCGGCGGCGTTCGGGCGCGCCGGCGTGCACGCCGCCGCCGATCACGCGCTCGACGCGGCGATGCACGACGCGGTCGCAGACTACCAGAACCGGCTGCAAGCGGCCGGCGAGCAAACGCAGACGCCGGCGACCCCGCTTGAGCGCACGCTCCCGGCGTCTGCCGACGAGAGCACGCCCGGAGCCGCGGGGTTCACGCTGGCGTACGTCGTGACGCCCACGACGCTGACCGCGCCCGCATGCCTGCAGTCCGGCACCCCGTCGACCGGCCCCGACACGATCGCGTGGCTGCAATGCGGCGGCTTCGTTCGCGAGTCGCGGATGTCGCTGCGCGTGGTCGTGCGCGTGCTCGATGCGGCCGGCAACGAGACGCTCGCGCGGCGCGAGCAGTACGTCACGCTACGGCTCTTCGGCGAGCCGCCGTACAGCGCCGTCGTCGGCCGCAAGGACGCGAGCGCCAACGATCCGACCGCCGCCGATGCGCTTGCCGCGCCGGCCCACGAAGGCGACGTCGGCGGCGACACCGTCAGTGGCGCGTCACCGCAGCCGCAAGCGAGCGCGACACCCGCCGGGCAGAGCTCATGGCCCGCCGGCGGGACGCTGATCCACGTCCGCTACGAATGTCACGACGGCGCCGGACGCTGCGCGAACGCCGCGCCGCCCGACCCCGACGCGAGCCTGCGCCCGGGCACGCGCTGGGCCAACGGCAACCGGCCCGAATTGTGACTTTCGCTTGCTAAGGGCGCTTCGGCTGGGCGCCGATAGTAATTTTGCCGGGGTGGTCACGGATGAAGGGGATCAGCACGATGCTGTACGGCTATGAGCGCGAGGCTTGTCATGTCTGACGAAGACGCCCGCGCATTCTTCGCTTGGGCAGAGCGCGACAAAGCGATCACGCGCCTGATGTACGCCGGCAAACTCGGCTTCGGCGAGCTAGCCCTGCGCCGCCAGATGAACTACGACCGGCTCCTGGCCGAGACGCAGTCGCAGCGGCGGCTGGACCTCAGCATCGATCAGTAGCCGCGGACGGCGTCCAGCGGCGCCGGCCCGTTGAGCTCGCCGTGCCGGACGCACGCGACGAGGTCGCACCGCGAAGCCTGCTCGCGCGCGGCGCAGCCGCAGCGCCAGACGTGGTCTTCCGCGTTCGCGACGCCGCTCTGGGCGTTCGAGAACGTGCGGGTCGGCATGCCCAGGACGGACCGGAGATAGCCGAACGTGTGCGGATGAATTGCGAATTCTCCCTTGCGTAGAAGAAAGCTGAGGAAGCGACCGTCCACCCGTCCGGTACGCGTAGCATACGGCCAGCGAGCAAGGCCTTGCAACAGATATACGCCGCGGACACCGGTTCCGGCACAGGCTTAACCCAGGGTTGACGCTGCGCCGCCCCGAGGTAGGGTTTCGCCCCATTCCGCGGGTGCGCGGTATTCCATAAGGTCGGGGTATCGTGCTTCGGCAAGCGCCTCGGCGCGCATCGTCGCACCGGCTGATCGGAGATCGACCTTGAGGGAAACGGTTCGTTCCATGCGACGCGCGCTCATCGCTATCGTGCTGGGCTTTTACGTTGTCGGTACTGCCGCCCCGGCCTTCGCCGACGTCGCGGAGGCTTCGGTCGCCGAGGTACCGCCGTCGACGGCGCGGTCGTTTTTCGTTGACGCGAGGGCGCAGATCGCCGCAGACGATGGTGTGGGCCAGGCGTTTACGCTGCACGTTCGGCCCGGCTCTGCGACGGCCGCGTTTCGCGAAGCGGCGGGCGCGTTGCGGGGCGATCGGCTCAAGAACCTCGTCGTGCGATCCGCGCTGTCCGATCGGCGCGACCGCTTCGTGCAGGCGTTCATCAGCGCGAACTACGGCGGCACACCGGTCGTCGGCGTATTATTTGCGGGCGCGGACGGTATCGCGGGCGGAGTGATCGACACCGCTGGCCGGCTGCCGCGCAGTTATCCGTCGCTCATGCAGCGGCTGCAGCGTTTGGTGCCGGCGCCTCCGGGCTCGGGGGGAGGCGGCTACGCCCCGCAACCGCTGCACCCCGTTTCCTTTGGAAGCGGCACGATCGGCTTGCCCGCGACATGGCAAGTAACCGGGTCGTATCAGGGTTGCGTTGAAGCCGCGTCGCCGCGAGACCACGGCTATATCGGCCTCGGCTGCCCGCAAACGGGCGTGATCCCGCCGGGTCTGCCGGGAGCGGATCCGCGCGTGCTGCTCATCGCTCCGTACAGCAACCCGGTGCAGATGCTAGGCGAGGTCGGCCGCCGATTGAACCTCGAGTCGCTCCATGCGGTCGAGGTGCAGCAAATCGACTCGGGGCTGCCGCACGGACAGGCCGCGTATATCTTGTTCGACTACCAGATTCACGGCGTGCCCTTCCGCGGGCTTGCCATGATCAACATGGCGCCGGTCGACCAGATGAGCTACGTCGTGTTCAAGTCGATGTTCATGCTGCCGGCCAACAGCTTTGCCCGCCTCGCGCCGACCATGTGGCGCTCGTGGCAGTCATGGGGCGTGGACCGCGGCGTACTGACTGGACGGATGGTCGCCGCCGCTCAGTCGATGCGTGAGACCGGCGCCCTCATCAGCGGCGCCAACGCGTCGGCGCAGCGCGCTAGCTCGAGCGCCAACGCCGGCTTCGACCAGTACATCCGCGACGCCGCGACCGTGGAGCATATCGACTCCGGGGCCAGGGCGGAGGGGAGCGCATTCAGCGCTCAGGCGATCGTCGATCGCGATCCAACGAAGTTCCGCATCGTTCCCCCGTCCGAACTCCTCCGCTGAAGGCGCATGCAGATCCGAAGGGACACGGTCAGAGAGGAGGTGCTGCGCGAGGCGGTGCACGAGCGGTTGCGCGATTTCACTGCCGCGCACCGTGAGCTGCTCCTCCACGCGGCCGCATTCGGACGTAGTTTCGAGCTCGACGTGCTGGCGAACGTCCTCGGGCGCACCGCGCCGCAGCTTCGCCGGGCGGTGCGGGTCGCGTGCGCGCACCAATTGCTCGAGCCGATCGAAGGCAGTCGCGACGCGTTTCGATTTCGGCACGCGCTGACCCGGGACGCGATCTACGAAGAACTGGTTTCCGCTCAGCTTCGTCCGCTGCACCGTCGCATCGGGATCGCCCTCGAGCATGGCGTCGGGAAGCGAGCGGCGACTATCGAAGAGCTGGCGTTTCACTGGTGGTCGGCTGGTGACCGCGTGCGAGGCGCGCGATATAATGAAATGGCTGGCGATCGCGCATGCGCAATTCATGCACGCGCCGAAGCGCTCGCCTATTATTACCGGGCGCTCGACGTCATCGGAAAACGCTCCGCGGCGCGCTTGCGCCTCGAACGAAAGATTCAGGCCGTCGCAAACCCGAACTAGATGTCGCGTTCGCGCGACCGTGTGATCCACGCGGCGAGCTGTGCACGCGATGAGAATCCCAGTTTCTGATACACGGTGCCGAGGTGCTTTTCGACGGTCTTGTGGCTGATCGAGAGGTGCTGTGCGATGTGGAGGTTGCCGAAACCCTGCGCCACGAGGCTCGCGATCTCGTCCTCGCGCTTCGAGAGCGCGCTTCGCTCGCCCGTCGTTCGGCTCGATGGCACTTCGAGCGGCTCGGATCGGCCGTTGATCCGCCGTACCTCGCCGGCCGCTCCGAGGCGATGGTAGATAGCAAGCGCAGCGCCGACGTCGCCCGCGACTTCGAGCGCGGCTGCTTCGAGCAGCGGTGTGCGATGGTCGCGAAACCCGCCGACTGCCTTTCGGGCGTGCGCGGCGGCGGCGGCGCTCCGTCCGGCGCGCCGTTCGACCAGCGCGTCGAAGAGCGAGAGCGCCGGCCGTTCGAGCATGTCGACCGTCGCGTGCGAGGCGGCAACGAGCAGCGAGCGCGCCCTCTCGAAGTCCGCTTCGTGGCCGATGCGGGCGACGGCGAGCAACGTGCACGAGATTCCGCGGATCGTGTCACCGTCCGCGATCGCATCCCGTAAAAGGCGTTGGGCCTCGTGCAGCCGGCCACGCCGGGCCAGCACTTCGGCGTACCCCGCCGCGAAATACTCGAGCTGCATGTGGCTGAGGGCACCGCGCCGGTTGTCAAACCACTCCTCGACGAGCCGGTCGTCGCCGAGCGCAAGCCCCGCGAGCGTTCCCCAGGCAGCACAGTGCGCCATCACGATGGCGCTGTCGCTACGAAGCGCCGCCGCGGCGGTGACCAGGTTTCGCACGCCGTCAAGGTCGCCATCAAGGTATCGCATGTTTGCCGACATCGCGTCGATGTGTGCCTCGAGATTGCGGTTCTTGATCGCGACAGCGAGTTCTCGCGCTAGATAAAAGTGACTGCGTGCTTCATCGCGCAGGCCGAGCGTCAACAGTTCCATCCCGGCGTTGCACTGAATCATTACCGTCCAGTCCGTATGCGATGCCGCCTGACTCGCGACGAGCGCTTTTTCCGTGGCCGAGCGGAGCGCAGCCACATCGCCGGTTACGCAATGCACCAAGGCACTCGTGCTATGATATATCCGGGTCAGCTCGACGTCCGCCGACACCTCCTCTTCGTCGACCTCCGCCAAATGGCGCACGGCCTCGCCGTGCCGGAACTTGAACGCGCCTTCATAGTACGCGAGCTGCAAGTGCAGGCGAATGCGCGCGACGCGTGCCTCCGGCGGAAGCCGCGCGAGCAGCGCTTCGAGCGGGACGATCGCTCCCGGGACACCGGTCCTGATGCCGTCCTGCGCGGCCAGGACGCGATACCGCGCCTCGCCGTCGAGGTCACCGAGCCGTTGCAGGATGTCGGCCGCCTCCGTGAGCGCATTCTGCGCGGCGGCGGCCAATCCGATGCTGCCGCGTCGGACTGCAATCTTTTCGAGCAGCATCGCGCGCTCTTTCGACGCTTTGTCGACGAGCTGGAGGGCTCGCTCGTACGCTGCGATCGCGTCCTCGTGCGCGAACACCGCACCGGCCGCATCCCCCGCGAGCTCGTTGTACCGCGCACCGCGTTCGCGATCGCCGGCTGCCCACCAGTGGTACGCGAGACTCGCGAGATGATCTCCGGCGTTGTTCGAGGCCCCGAGCACGAGCGCGATCTTTCGGTGCAGCGGTCGCACCTGCGCCGTCAAGAAACCCCCGTAGATCGCTTCCCGTGTCAGGGCGTGACGGAATCGAAACGACTCGCCCGACTCTTCGTCGACCAGCTGCAAATCTCGCGCCCGCTGCAGTGCCGCCAACACCGCGTCTTCATGGTCGTCGACCGTTTCGCAAAGAATGCCCAGCGGGAATCGGCGCCCGATCACCGACGCTTGAGCGAGGATGCGCCGATCGTTTTCGTCGAGCGGTTGCAAGCGCTCCATGACGGTGGCCCGAATCGTTCCGGGAAGATGCCGGCCGGTAGCCGTTCGGACCGATGGTTGGGCTTGCTCGACGGCGCTTTTGAGCAGCTCTTCGGTGAAAAATGGATTGCCTTCGCTGGTCCGAGCGACGGCGCGCCGCGTCTCAGCCGCAAGGTCGATGCCGCTGAGCGCTTCGTCGATGAACCGCCGCAGTTCAGGGCCGCTCAACGGTTGCAAATCGATGCGCCCCACGCGGCGGGCACGCGCGATCGTTCTCGTGAGACTTGACCCCGCGTCTCCCCCTTCGAGACGTTCCGGCCGATACGACACGACCACCAGAAGCCGCAGGGTGTCGAGCCTCGTCGCGAGATACGCCAGGAGTTCCATCGTGGCTGCGTCGGCCCAATGGAGATCCTCGAAGATGGCGACCAGCGCGGCTCGCGATGCGGCTCGGCTGAAGCGCTCGACGATCGCGTCGAACTGTTCGACTTTGCTTGCAGCCGGCACCAGGTCGAGGTGCTCGGGGTCGAATCGCGCCAGAGCGTCGAGCACCGGTCCGTATGGACGCTGCGCGAATTCGAGGCACTGGCCCACGGCGACGCGCACGCGCGATTTCGTCAGCGATCCACGAAACTCGGCGATCAGCCGCGATTTGCCGACGCCGGCTTCGCCCGCCACGAGCACGACCCCGCCGCGCCCGGCGGATGCGTCCAAGCGTCGTTCATGCAAGTACGCCAGTTCATCATGGCGTCCGATGAACGGCCGGCAGACGACCCTCGCGATCACGAGCGCCCGTTCCCGGATCGCGCCCCGAAATCCGCTACGGCATCGGCCCGAGGGTAGGGTTTCTCCCCATGCTCGCCCGGCGCCGGTGCCGGTAGAGTTTCATGAAAGGAGCATCCCATGACCATCTCTCGATCGAAGTTACTTTGCGCCGGAGCCGGTCTGGGGGTGCTCGGCCCCGCGCTGCTTACACCGTTCACCACGGTGCCCGCTCAGGCCGCCGACGATAGCGACATAAACTCCATCCAGTTGGCGATCACCGTGGAGGGTACACTCATCAAAGCGTATCAAGAAGCGTCTGCATCGAATGTTCTTACACCGAAGGGCAAAGAGGCGCTCAACGGATTCTTAAAAGACCACTTCGCGCACCGTGACGCCCTGATCAACGTCGTCAAATCCGCCGGCGCCGCCCCGGTCGAGCCAAACGTCAAAATCAAGTTTCCCGCCTCGGTGAAGACCGAGGTCGACGTCCTCAAGATTCTCCAGAACCTCGAGCGCATCGCCGCGAACAGCTTTCTTGGGACCGTAGGCGATTTGAAGAATAGCGCACTGATACAACTCGTCGCGTCGATATTAGGGGTTGAAACGACGCACGTCGCCATCCTCGGTATGGCCCTCACGCAGGGCTACGAACCCTACAAATCGTCCTTCGTCACGAAGTAGTGCGCAGTCCCGCGACCTCGCGGCGCGCTTTCCGTTGGAGGTTCCATGACGGCTTCGCCGGCCCAGTACGTCGACCCAGCGAATCGGTTTCGATTTACGATTCCGGTCGTCTGCCGCGCTCGACCACCGGTTTCCGATGGCGCCGCCTACTTCGTGTGCGGAAACGGCTACGTTCGCGTCACGTTCACGGCCGGCCCGACGACCCGCGCGGCGTTGCAGCCCATCGCCGATTCGACCCTGCACGACTGGCAGGGTCTCAAGATGCTCGAGAATCATACGGCCCCCCCGCTGGACGGGCGTCCTGCGCGAATAATCTTCGTCGAAGGCATTGGACCCACCGGCACGATCGGCGACCTTCAGATGCTGGCGGTTGCCAAGGACGGCGGCTGGTACGTGCTCGTCTTCGCCCTGCCGGCGCTCGAATGGAGGACGCATGCGGCCGCGTACTTCGATCCGATCAAGCGGAGCTTTCGCTTTCAGCGCCCATGAGCGCTCGCGTATGGGCGTCGACGGCTTCTTGAGGTATCGCGGCCGGCGATGATCACCGGGCCCTGGCTGCGTCCGACGGTGTTTTTGATGGCGGCATACGTCGCCCTCATGGGCGCTGTCACGTTCGGGGGCGCCCGCCTATGGTACGGCTGGGATTGGTCGGTATTTCAGTATCTGAGCGATCTGCATGCCCCGGCTTTCGCGAGCAACATCGCCGTGGTCGATCTTGCCGACTACCAGGTTGGCGCCCCCGCGCGCGACCGTCAAACCATCGCTCGATTTCTCGATGCACTTCGAGCGCACGGGCAGCCGCCTGCGGCTGTGATCCTCGACCTTTCTTTCGACGCGTTGTGCTCGTCGACGGAACTTCAACGATGTCGTCCTGACGCGGCAACCGTCGCGTTCACGAAAAGCCTCGATGCGGCCGCGGCCGCAAAACCGCGCATCGACGTGTACGCGACGGAGAATCCGCTGAGCCCGCAGGGCGCAGGCAAAATCGATCAAGGATCGTTGAAGCCGCTCGATCGGGATAACGTCTACGATCATCTGGCTTCAGGCCACACGATCATGCACCTCGCTCCGTCCGATGGATTGTTCTACCAGCGCTGCTATCACTTCGTTGAGCCGGACGCCAAGGGAGGGGGCACCAGAACACGCGATCTCTGGGCGCTGCCCTACCGTGTCGTCAAAGCCGCCGCCGGCGAACGAGCCGTACCCTGTGCCGAGTCGCAGGCGGACCAAACCCTCGAAGCGGTGCGGCTCGGATCGCACGGCGACTTCGTAAAGAGTGTACGGACGGTGACGCTCCAGCATCCGTTTCCGGCGGCCCGATTCGAAGGCAAGTACGTCATCGTTGCAACGCTGGCCCAGGACGTTGGTGCGCTTCACGACGCGGCAGAACCTCGCAGCAATCCCGAACTGCTCGCGTGGGCTCTGAGCGATCAGCTCGATCGCAAGAACGTCGACGCGGGATACTACCAGCCGCTGACGCCGAACGAGATGGTAGCACTTCTCGTGATCGGTTTCGACCTGCTGACGCTCGTCGCATTCGTCGCAGCCTTTCAGGGACTGCGCAAAACGCGGCTCGGCGAGCTCCGCGCGCATCTACCTTGGATCGGCGCCGCCGCAGCCGCGACGCTTTCGATCGTCCTGTTCGGCGCGTTGGAGGCGTGGATGTTGTTTGCCAAGTTGATACAGCCCCAGGTGAGCCTCGTTGCGGTGTCCATCCTGTGCTCGGCCGGCCTGTGCGCCGAACGCGGGCGCCAGATCCTGCGCGAGCAGGCTAGTGCCGTCGACGCGCCGCCGGAGGACTCGAATGACTACGATGTCTTTATCTCGTACGCCCACGACGAATTCAGCTGGGTATATGAAAACGTGTTCGTGCCGTTCAAGGATGCACGAAGGCGCGACGGGCAAAAGCTCGCAATCTTCTTCGATACGTCATC
>JALZBE010000062.1 GCA_030947665.1 Vulcanimicrobiota bacterium
GAATTCGAGCGCGTGGTCGGATGACGGCTGAGTTCGAGCGCGTCGTCGCGTGACGGCGTGACACCGGCATGACCGGGCTCGCGTACACCGACACGCGCGGCCGCATCTTCTTCGACGACACGCGCTCGCCGCTCGCCGACGGCGGGATCGAACGCCGGCCGCGCCGCGAAGAGCTGATCCCCGCGCCGCCCGGCGCCGTGACGACGATGCTGCCGGGACGGATGCCGTTGCTCGTGGGAGGCGGCGTCGCGGCACGGCGCACCGCGCTCGCCGCGCTGCTGCCGGCCGGCTACACGCGCTTGCTGCTGCCGGCGTATCGCACCCAGCCGGGTGCGCCCGCGCTGCCGCTGTTCGGCTACACGTTCGCCTGCGTGGTGGACGACGAGCTGTACGTCGCCGCGATGCGCACCGACGAGAGCGACGACTGGACGCCGCGCTATTTCGGCGAAGGCGAGCTCGAAGCGCTGCTGCGCGCGCGCCAGGCGGAAGATCCGCGCAACCGCACGCTGGCGCAACTGGCGGTGTGCTCGCGCGACTACGGCTGCTTCACCGCCCAGAACGTTTTCCTCGAACGCGGTGAAGCCGCGCTGCCGGTGTCGCCGACGTGCAACGCGGCGTGCGTGGGCTGCATCTCCGAGCTCGCGCCGGACGCGGGGATGCCGTCGCCGCAGACGCGCGTGGCGTTCGAGGCCGACGCCGACGACGTCGCGCGCATCGCGATCCGTCATCTCGAGCACGTCGACGACGGCATCGTGTCGTTCGGACAAGGCTGCGAGGGCGAGCCGCTGCTGCGCGTGACCACGATCGAACGCACGATCGCGAAGGTTCGCGCGGCCCGCGCCAACGGCACCATCAACCTCAACACGAACGGCTCGCTCCCCAAGAGCCTCAACCGTCTGATCGATGCGGGCCTGCAAGCCGTGCGCATCAGCCTCAACTCGTTCCGCCCCGACGTCTACGCCGCGTATTACCGGCCGACGGGCTACGAGCTCGACGACGTGCTCGAATCGATCGCGCTCGCGGTGGACCGCGGGCTGCGCGTGTCGCTGAACCTGCTGACGCATCCCGGCGTGACCGACGAGCGCGCCGAGGTCGAGACGCTGGAGCGCTTTCTGACCGCGCACCGCGTCGCGATGGTCCAGACACGCACGCTGAACATCGATCCCGAGCGCTACTTCGCAAACGTCGGACGGCCGGTCGAGCCGCTCGGCATGCGCGAAGCGCTCTTGCGTATCGAACGCCTCGGCGTGGGCCTAGGAAACTTCACGCACACGCACTAAGCCAGCGGCGGCAGCAGCGCGGTCTTTTGGACGATGCCCGGCCCGCGATGGGGACGTGCATGACCGTGAGCGCGCGCATCGTGGGCGTCTTGCCGCGCGGGCGCGCTCCGGTCCGCGTGCGCGATCACGTCGCCGCCCACCGCGATGTCGTGCGCGTGCGTCGTCACATCGACACCCGCGCCGTTGGCGCGCAGCGTCGTCGCGATGGTGCCGCCCGTCGCGCTGCGCGAACCGACGACGAGGGACCCGTCCTGGTTCTCCGACACCGTTTCGCCGCCGGAAAGCACGGCCGACTCGCCTTTGCCGAGCCGTACCTCGGCGCCATTGTCGTAGATCGCGAACGAGCCGTCGCGGTTCATCGTCACGGCGTCCTGGTCGAAGTTCGCGTGCACCGTGGCGGACTGGTTCGAGGTCACGCCGTTTGCGCCGGCTTGCGTGACCGTGGTCGAGACGCGATAGCCGCCGTCGATTTGCGTGCTGTGCACGAGATCGTTCTGAGAGGTCATGCTGTCCCAGCGCGCATCGACCGCGCCGCCGCCCTCGCGCGTCCCGACCGCCGCGAGATGGGGGTCGCCGGTCGAGCTGACGTCGACGTTCTCGAACCGCTGTCCTGAACCGCCCGCTACACAGTTTTGATGCGGCAGCTGCGTCGGCGTTTGCGCCGGCGTCGTCGGCTGGCTTTGATTCAGGAACGAGCCTACGAGCTGCTGCAGCAGGTTCAGCAGCCCCGTGATGATCCCGGCGATCGAACCGTGCGAAGCATTCGGCGTGCCGAACAAGCCGCCGATCGAGTTCGTGCCCTGGCCGTCGCTCGTGATTGCGCCGGACGCCCACCACGGGCGTGCGACCCCGTCGGGCGGTTGCGGGCGAAAGAAGTTGCGCGCGGTTCCCACGGAGCCGTCATCACCGCCGAGCGGTGATTCGAGCGCGGAGAGGTCGAAGCCGGTTCCGTGCCCCGGCCATTGTGTCTGCATCATCGGTGTGCGGATCTCCTGAAAGAGTGGTCGCCCACCAATCACGCCCGTGGGGCGACATCGCTAGGGTCCGGCTGACGCGCTCGTCGCCTGCGAGAAAGTAGCTAGTCAGTTTCGGTGACAGAAAAGGTGGACGACCCAAGCTGCCGAAGGAGCGTCGCATGGGTGGGGTCTTTGGTAACGCCGGGCCTTGGGGTGAGCCCGCTCTCGCGATCGCTTTCGGCCGAGAGTCGATGCGGTATTGCCCGTGGGGCAAGCCGTGCCGACCGCGCGATCGCCTTCCTCCGGCGATACTTCGCGTCTCCGGGCGTTTGCGCCAAAGGAGGTTTTCTTGCTTTCGAAGTTTACTGCGGCGATCTTCGCCGCCGGCATGCTGCTTACGGGTCCTGCCACGATGGCGACGCCACAGTGTCAGGCGAGCACCGACTATAGCTACTGGGTTGATGGCTATCACTGTGTGGACGGCACGCAGTCGAATTGCACTCAGACCCATAAGTGCTTCAGCGGCGACGGCAATCTCGCGGATTGCTACAACTACACATACGATCAACCTTGCTGACGTAGCAAGCGGGCGAGGCTTGCGCTTCAGATCTGGCGGAACGCCTCGCCTTTTCTCCTCAGAGTCAACGGGTGAAAGTTATGAAGTCTTTCTCGCGAACCGTTCAAGCTGCGCTTAGCGCGATCGTTCTCGTTGGCGCGGCGCCAGCTACGAATCCGTACCCCGCGATGCTCGTTCCGCACGTGAACGACGGGACGCAACTCCGATACCGCAGCTCCTTTCGGTTGTCGGGCCCGATGACTCACGTGCTGAACGTTCAATTTACCGACACGGTGCATACAGGTCCGAATTCCGAAGGGTTGGCGTGGACTCGCCATTACACCGAAGGCCCGAATAGTGGCGTTGACAAGAGCTATAAGGTTGACGCCGACGGCGCGACATTAGATGACAAAGGGCGAGTAACCGCCGTCGAGACGTTCGCATACAGTCGGCCGTTGTTCGGCATTGCCCCAGCCCAGATCGAGCCGGGAGCGCACTGGACGAATTTCGTTCGGCGTGCGAACCCGCTCGGCCCGCCCGGCGGCATCTTGACCGTCTCGGTCGCGCAAATCGATGCCAAGACGGGAACCGTACACTTCCACCTTTCCTACGACGTCAACGCGCGCGTCTCATATCCCGGCGATCACGGGGTGCCGGGTTATTCCTCGCACGAGGTGGCTCGAAAAGAAGGCGAGGCCGTGTTCGAGCATGGGATCATGACATTGCTCGCGTCAAAGGGCTCGGAAACGCATGACCAGCCCAACGGCACGCGGACGACGTTTTTCGTCGACCAGCAGACGCGACTGCAATCCCCCCTGCCGTAAAGGCTCGCGGACGTGTTTCGTAAAGCGCTGCTCGCGTTGGTCGGGATCCTCGTGACGGTTCCCGCGGCTCCCGCAATGGCCGCCGATTCGGGGATACGCGTGACCGTTGTCGACGCGCAAGGCAGTACGATACCCGACGCAACCGCGTACCTCAAGAGTTCCACCGGCGACGTGCGCGTCGTTCGGTCCGACGACTCGGGCTGCGCGGAATTTCCGAACGTGCCGGTCGGATTTTATGACTTGCGCGTAGTCGCGCCGTCGTACAGTAGCGCTACCACAGCGGTCGAGCTCCGGTACGGCGAAAGCCGCCTCGATATTCGCGCTGTGCTCGTCAAACCGCTTGCTCAAATCGGATACGTGCGCGCACGATCGGCGATCGACGTCCAAAACCGCGTGTTGCGGCGCGACGCGGGGTTAGGGCGGCTATCGGTTACGCTCGCCGATTTGCTCAATACGCTCGGCGGCGCCCAGGTGCGCCTTTCCTCGAACGGCTCCCTATTGGGGATCTCGCTGCGCGGTCAAGATCCGTCTTTGACCACGACGACGTTCAACGGGGTCTCGATCAGTGGTTCGCAAGCGCTCCGTGCGCTCGATCCCGATCTGATGCAAAGTGCGTCGATCAACGATCAAAAGGAGAGCGTCGATTTTCGTTCGCTCGGCACCGCCCCGTATCCGATCTACGATGCGCGTGAGATGATCAACGGGTATGCCGGCCGGCAGGTCGCCGGAACGGTGCAGGGTACGTCCGGGAAGGTCGGGTATGCGGCCGCTACGTCCGTTCACGGGCAACAAAGCGCGCTCGCTGGGCTCTCGTATGCGGATACCAGCGGCATGACCTATCGGCACGACGGCGGGTATCTCAACCGCAGCAACAGTTTCAAGCTCGCTGTGCCGCTCAGCGAAAACGTCAGCTTGCGGGCCGAAACGATGCTTCGTACGTCTCACGAGGCACCCGTCCCTGCGTTTCGATCCGGGCCGGTCCCGCAAGGGTTCGGGCCGGGGAACGTGACCGATTTCAACAGCAGCGTCGTCACGACCGGAATTGAAGCCACTGCGGGCCAATGGTCGCTTCGAGGAACGTTGTTGAACCTGAATACCGCCGACGCGAACGACAGCCGTGACCGGATCGTAGCGCTTCAACCGGTTCCCGGACTCTTCCACAGAGAGACATCCGTGAACGCCGGAAGTTTTTCCGCCGTTCGTCCTGCTTTCCGCCACGGCGTGCTCAACCTCAACTTTGGGTGGTCCGCATCCCACTCTCACTTTGATGAGATCGTTGGGACGCCGAGTCTCAAAAACCAGCAATCCACCGTTTCGCGCACCCAATATTTCAACGTAAATCTCAACACTGCGCATCACGGCTGGTCGTACGGGCTCGATGCCGGCATCGAGCGCGGGCTCGAACCGTCGCCGCAGTCGGCTGCCCATGCCGAGCTCGAGGCGACGTGGAATCGCTCGAGCGAGGAACAGTATTTCGGCTCCGTGCAGCTCGGAACGAAGCTTGGACCGCCTCGTGACATTCGTCCGTTCGATGGCGCAGAAGTTGCAGAATACGACTGCGCCGGCAACGCGATCACGGTGAACGCACCGAACGACACGCCGGGCGTGCCCGTCGAGCGCGGCATCAACCTAGGGTACGCGCGCAAGAAGGCCCTACGATCTCTCTCCGTCCAGACATACTATCGCCAGTACCGTGACACGTTGCTTACCCAGGCACTCGTCGACGCGTACGCGATCCCGGCTTCGCTTCAACCACCAGGCTATCTGAACGGACTCATTGCCGGTTTGTCGTCATTCGGGGGATGCGCGAAAGGCGTGAGTATGCCTGCGGTCTACGCGCGTCAGGACATCGCCGGTCTTGGCGTGGACTACTTCGGCGCGGACATGATCGCCGCCGGCCATGCGGGGCGCCGCTTGACCACGCAAGCCGTGGTCGGATTTCATCGGGCGATCCTTCGTTCGAGTGACCCCCGGCTGAACTCGGCGCGCTCGCCCTATATCGTCGGGCGACAATTGCCCTACGTGGCTCCGCTTCAGGCAAGCGTAACGCTCGACTACCTGATCGGTTCGCGGTCAGAGGTTCTCGGAAACATCCTCTTCCTTTCCGGTAACAACGAACGCAATCTTCCCGCGTACCCCCAGGTAACGATAGGCGCGGTTCGCCGGTTATCCCCGACCGCGTCGTTGACGGTAATCGCGTCGAACGCGTTACATAGCTACACGGACGTGTTCGCATCGCCTCGTTTCGCCGTCCCACTGTCCGCGTACGACGGCTCGAAGATATTCACCGTCGCGTCACCTCTGCAAGTGCCGCAATTCTACGCCGTCCTGCGCTTTCGCGTCGAACGTGTTCCACGGTACTCGGATCAGGGACACTAATCTCGCCGAAGAAGCGCGCCCAGCAGCACCAGAGTCACGACGCGCATCGGGGCTTCAGCCGACGAGCGCCGTGCAGACGTCGGCGCGCGTCTCGCGCTTGATCATTGCGATCACGTCGTCGCCGCGCTGCAGCAGCGTGTCCCCGTTGGGGACCACCACGTCTCCGCCGCCGCGGTCCACCGCCACGATCACGCTGCCGCGCGGAAGCTGGATGTCCGCGATCCGGCGGCCTTTCGAGGGCGAGTCGTCGGCGATCCGCAGCTGCACGAGCTCCAGATCGCTGTGCCCCACCTTCGCCAGTGGCTCGAGGTGTGCGGCGTTCACGCGCTCGTCGATCATCTCCAGGATGATCTCCGTCGAGGAGATCACCGTGACCGGCCGGTCGGAGTCCAGCGATTCGAAGATCAGCTTGTTCTTGGGGTTGTTCACGCGCGCGATGCAGCGCGCGCTCGAATGTTTTTTCGTGATGATGCACACGACGAGGTTGTCCTCGTCGTCGCCGGTGTCGGCCACCACCACGTCCGCGCGCTGCATGCCGGCCTGCATGAGCACGTTGGGGTCGCAGCCGTCGCCGACGATCGCGATGTCGCTCTCGAGCAAGTTCGTCATCATCTGCGCCTTGCGCGCGTCCTTCTCGACGACGACGACCTCGTGCTGCTGCTTGATGAGACCGCGCGCGAGATACGTGCCGACCTTGCCGCCGCCGACGATCAGAACGAACATGCGGCTACGCGCTCAGCCGCGCTTGCGGGTGCGCCGACGAGAAGGCCTTCGCGAAATCCGAGAGCGCGTCGGGCGCGACGATCGCGTTGAGCTCGTCGCCTTCGGTGAGCATGTCGCTAGGCGCCGCAACGCTGACGCTGCCGAGCCGGCGGATCGCCGCGATGCGGATCTTGCCGTCCACCTCGACGTCGTACACGCGCTTGCCGGCCTGCGCCGGCGACACCGTGGCGATGAGCGACGCGAGCTTGCCGAAGTCGAACGACGGGCCCGACGCGTACGACACGTCCTGCAGACGGTCGCGGATGAGCTGCGCGCCGATCGTCGTCGGGCAGAACGTGTCGATGCCGAGCTCGCGGTAGAGCTGACCGCGCGGGGGGTCGTAGATGCGCGCGATGATCTTCGGGATGCGGAACATGCGCTGGGCGATCAAGGCCGCCATCACGTTGCGGTTGTCGCCGTCGGTCACGGCCACGAAGCCGTCGGTGCGCTCCGCGCGCGCGCGCTTGAGCACGTCGTAGTCGATCCCGGTGCCGACTTCGACCTCGCCGCCGAAGCGGTTGCCGAGGCGCTTGAACGCCGCGGGATTGTCGTCCACCACGACGACGTCGTGCTTGTCGGCGACGAGCAGCTTGGCGAGGGTCGAGCCCACGCGCCCGCAGCCGACGATCAGGTATCTCATGGGGCGCACATTCGATTCGGTACCACCACCCGCGTTCCCGCGTAGGGAAGGAGAGCCCGTCCGCTATCAGAATGCCGGGGGGTCGGTCACCCACGTTGCGGAAAGGCTGACCCGCGTCGTACGCGGGTCATGCCGGGGATTCGGCAAGCAAAGCGAGCCGAATCCAACGGGGCGTAGCTCAGCTTGGTAGAGCGCTGCGTTCGGGACGCAGAGGTCACAGGTTCAAATCCTGCCGCCCCGACCACGTCCGAAGCCGGCCCAAGCGAAGGGCCGGCTTCGTTTTGGTCGCTTGGTTTCAATAGTTGATGTAGAACGGCCGCGTGTACTTCGCCATGAGGTCCTCGACTTTGTGCATCGGGAAGCCGCCGACGCCGCTCGCGGTGTTGACGGTGAAGCCCGGTGCCGCGATCGGCGCGCACGTGTTGCTGTCGCTCCACGTCGAGTGGAATACCGTTCCGGCCGGCGGGAACACGCGCGGCTGCAACGGGTCGGTCACCCACAGCCAGGCGTGCGTCGCGGCGACTTGCGGCGGCCAGCCCGACAGCAGCACCATCGCATAGCGCTTCGCGAGCGGCGGCCACGACAGCAGCGCGAACATGCTGTTCCCGCTGCAGTCCGGCGTGGTCCACAGCGCCGTCATGTTGCCGCCTTGCAAGCCGTTGAACGCCTCGGTCGACACGGCGAGGATGACCGCGTCGCCGCCCTTGACCCGGTACGCCACGAACGCTCCGAGCGGTTGCGAGCCGCCGAACCGTTCGTCGTAATCGATGACGTCGCCGATTTCATGGCCGCGAGCGTCCCAAACCTTTCGGACGCAGCACGGCGCCGCTTTCGGAGGGTGGTAGCCGTCGTTGGGCTGCACCTGGGGCGGCGCGGCGGCCTTCGTCGCTAAGGTCGGTGCGGATTGCGCTGCCGTCGGCAGCGCGACGAGGACGATGAGCGCTGAAAGCACGATGGATCGCATCCGGTTCCTCCTGAGAAGGGGGTCAGCGCAACCGGCTTGGCCTCCCGGGCGGGAAAGCCTGTCCTCGCCAGCGTCCGACAGCCGTCGGGGAGGTCCGGGCAGGAGCGGAGGCAAACGCGGGCCGCCGTTGTTTTCACGATTCAGCCCAGCCGCGCGCCGCGTGCTTCGCGCCGCGGAGCAAGAGTGCCGGAACCACAACCACTACTACGTGGGTGCCGAGCACATGCTGTACGCGCTGCTGGAAGAGCACGACGGGACGATCGACGAGCTCCTCGCGGGCGACCGCGTCGAGCCCGCCCACGTGCACGCCGAAGTCAAACGGGCACTCGGCACCGGCGAAGGCCGGACCTGGGAAGGCATCCTCGTGACACCTCGCGTCCGTAAGATCGTAGAGATCGCCGAGGGGCTCGCCGGCGACCGGGAGATCGAGCCGGTCGACCTCTTCAACGCGATCCGCGCCGAAGGCGGCGGGCTCGCCGCCGACATCTTGAGGCGCGCATGGAACACCTGACCCAGATCTTTCACGACCTCGTCGTCCACCTCGGCTACCCGGGCCTCTTCATCGTGATGTTCCTCGGGAACATCGGGACGCCGGTCGGGACTGAAGTCGTCATGCCTACCGCCGGCGCTCTCGCCGCGCAGGGCCACTTTCCGGCGCTGATGTCGTTGCCAGGCTGGATCGTGGTCGCGCTCGTCGG
>JALZBE010000428.1 GCA_030947665.1 Vulcanimicrobiota bacterium
CCGCAGAGACGCGCCGTTCTAACCACTCTCGGCGCGCATCGCACGCCTCCGCGTCGCACGCGGCTACAGCATCTACGAACTGGCGAAAGCAGCCGCCGTCTTCGCGGGCACGATCCAACGCCTGGAATCCGGCAAACCGGCCGACCAGCGGGTCTTGCCGGCGCTGGCAAGAGCGCTCGGCGTGCCCATTTGCCGACTCGTGTGCGGCGAGCACAACTGCGCCGCACGAGCGTGCGTGCCGCCGCGGCCGTTCGCACGCCACAGCAGCGGAGTTGCGGACCGTCTCGCCGCTCAATAGCCCACGCCCCACTGGAGCTTCGACACCGGCGCCTTTTCCGGCCGGGCCTGTTCCGGACCGCTACGTCAAGTCTGCTGCGAGCCGGCGGATCATTTGGGCGATGGCGAGGGCGAAAGGCCCCGGGCCTTATTGCTGGGTATCCTTACAGAGACATGGAATCCATGAACTACCCGACGGATGAAAGGCCAGTAGCAACGGCGCAGACGCCGGACGTCCAGTCTCGGCCAGATATCACCGCCGCGTATCAGCGGGGAGACATGTTAGCGCTTGAAATGGGTTTGCGCGCGGCCGCGCGGCTCACGCCACACCGCTTGGCGCAATTCAAATCGAACATCGAGAAGCTCGTCGCTCGAAATCCCAGCAGATATGTTAGAGAGTGGAAACGGGCTATCGATGAGGGCCCGGACGCTGTCCGCTACCTGCTTACGGATCGTTCCGACCGCGGTCAGGTCATGCGCTCCGTCATATCGTTCCGACCGTTCGTCCCAAAAGAAGAGCGGGACGCGCTATTTCGCGCGGATGCAGCCGATGTCCAGAAGCGCTGAGGCGCGCTTCCAAGATCGTGGTTGGAGCGACTTCGTAGTGAACATCTACAATTGCAAGGTCAACTGATAGGACTCGGCGGTGGTAGATATTCGTCAGCGGATCGCGGGGATCGATGCGATCGCCAAGCGGCGGGGCGGCTCGATGAAAGCGGACGTACGAGAGCCTGCAGATCCCGCAGACATCGCGGCCTGCGAAGAGAACATTGCGCTTGAGCTCCCGCCGTCGTTGAAGGCTTTTCTCGCAAAGCATGACGGCATGTCCATCCGCGTGCACTCAGGCAGCGCCTCCGAGTGGTTCGACCAGTTCAGTATCGAAGTGCGAAGCGCCGCGGACATCGCTGCGCACACACTGGAATTTCGCGACTTTCAGGCGCAGCTTGACTACCCGCCCCGCGACGTGCCGTTTGCGATGCATTACATCAATGCGGTAGATCTCGGGAACCCAGACCTGTGGTTGCTTCTTGACGCCGCCGATAAGTCAGCAGCCATGGAATATCCGCTCTACGAAGTCAGTATGATTTCATGGCCGGTTGATCCCGGCAACGTGGTGGCCGCGTCCTTCAGTGAGTTCATCGACCGTGCGCTCGAGTTCATGATTGCAACCGAGGGCGGCTTCGCATATTGGGAAGAACCGTTCACCGACTGGTAACGGAAAACCGCGCGACAATGGCGTTATGAAGCGAGCGGGCCGATCCGCTTGATGCCTGCGTTCAGCGCATGGCGGACCTCCTTGGACGTCCGCTTGCTGACGTCGTAGTGGCCTGCGAATTCCTCGAACCGGCCGACTGCATCGATGACCTCGCCGACGATCGCGGTGAGGCGTCGTGGCTTAACGTCCTGAGTGAGCGAGACCGTCCGGACGGCGTCGGCTCCAACGTCTCCGGCCTCGCCGTTGATCGCCAGATACTGCTGCCCTGTCGGACCGTGAGAATACGTCAAATCGTAGGCCGGGGAGAGGTGCCACTGCCGGTCGACACCGTAGACGAAGGCATGTTGCTTCGCATGATCGTCGCGGTTGTGCGCGACGACGTTGAACACCATGCGTCGGATCATTTCCTCGACGTCATCTTGACTGCGGGTCGCGCGCCTCACGAGGCGCAACAAATTGAGATAGTCAAGCTCCGGTGCCATCCAATCGAGATCCAACGTTCCGGCAACGGATATCATGTGGTGCCGAACGCCACCCGGCGCACGATCGAATCGCTTGCTGGCAAAGTATCCCACGGATTTGCCGCCCGCGCGTATGAGCCGATGGTCCGGCACGTTGATCCGTGCTGCCCGCGCCATGGCGGCGTAGGCCGCTTCGAGTGGTCCGATGTCTTGGACGTCGCGTGAGCTGGGGAACTTGACAAGCCACCCGTCGTATCCGTCCGGGATCGTGTCGACACCAGCGCGCACGTGACCCTCAGCATTGATCGCAACGAGGACCTTCGGTCGCGCACCGCCCGACGTACCGCCCAAACGCTCGAGCTCCGGCAAGACGTCGCTTTCGCGGCCTTCGAGGATCTCGTACGCTTCTCGCGCGAGCACGTCGAGGTCGAGGTCGACGTCGTTGTCGCCGGCGTCAGGCACTTCGGGTTCATACGTGAGTGCGCCCATGCCGCGTTCACCGACGATCGCTAGTCGATCAAGCGCCGTTAGCGATTCGAAAGAAATTCCTTCACGCGCGCATCGGCGTCGCACGAGTTCCTCGCCCCACGCGTCGGGCAGGCTGTCGGCGAAGACGCCGTGCAGGCCGCCAAAGCTACGCGGCCGCTGAGCCGGGATCGGTCCCAGCTGCGGCGTCTGGAGGGGATTGATTTCAAGACCACTTTCGACAAACGCGGCGTCGTACTCGAACACGGCCCCGGATCGGTCGAGCGCGAGGCGTCCGACGTGGTCTTTATCGGTGTGCGAAGTAACGAGCTCGACGTGGAGAAATCGTGACCGCGGTAGCTTCATTGGCTGCGGCGCATACGACGCACGCGATATCGCGGCCGCTGCGTTGCGATGATCTCGTCGATCGAGCGCGTCTTCGGCTGTGAAAAGAGGTTTGCGAGTTCGGCCTCGGCACCGAGTGCGATCGCGACGCGAATGACGACGTCGAAGCCGACCTTGCCCGTTTTTTCCAGCCGGCTGATGGTCGGCAAGGTCACGCCGACGGCCTTTGCCAGGTCGAGCTGGCGAAGTGAGCGGCTTTGCCGCAGCGCCCGGACGCGCGAACCAACCATGCGGCTAATCTCTACCGCCGAGTACAGTCTAGGATCGAAAAATATCGCTTTAGAGTCCACTTACTGAGTTAGTATATCATATTTCTATGCTTATGGCGAGCGGTCAGTGGATGGACATGCGGACTGCGACCGACGTCGATAGAGTTCGAGACCAGGATCCTGTGCTCAACAGCGCGCGACGGCCGCCTCAGTAATGCGATAGTGTTTCTCGATTGAGCGCTGCAACGATAAGCGTTCGTGCATACGCAGTATCGGCACTCACCGGTGTGTTGAATTTCATTCCGCGCCGCCAGGTTGCCGGGGCCTCTGCGTGTATGCCGCTGAGAATTACCCAACCTTTTCCGACCGACCCTTCGACAATTGCTGGGGTTCCGTCCGAGAACTTTCCGACAACCTCACCCCATCCGGTAAGTTGCGGGCCGTCCTCC
>JALZBE010000063.1 GCA_030947665.1 Vulcanimicrobiota bacterium
CGCGGCGCGCGCCGCGATCGAACAGGCCCGCTGGGCGGCGTTTCGCGACGGGATCGCCGCGGAGGGCCGCATGTGAGCCCGTTCGAAGGGGGCGGGGTGATGAACATATTGCGGCGCGGCGCCGTGATGACGATCGCGCTTTTCGTCTGTACAGGCGCGCTCGCATCTGCGGATCCCATCGATGCGACGCTCGCCGTGACGGTCAACGCGCTCAGCGGCCAGCATCAAGTGAACGGCGGCCGCCGCGACAAGCTGACCTTCGACCCGCTTCCGCTGGCCGAGCTCACGCTGCGCCGCAACGCCGAGAGCATCCGCATCGAGGGGCTGCCGCCCGTGACCTTCGGCTACAACAACACCGGCGACGGCGCGCTCAGCACGCGGCTCTCGATCGTGAACGCGACGTACCGGCACACGTTTGCGGGCGGCTGGTTCGCCGGCGCCGGCCAGACGATCTACAACCAGTTCACGCTGTACGTCCCGGTGAACGGCAACTTCTACTATGCGCGCGGCTTCACGAACGACCCGATCAACGGGTCCGAGGCGCAGTACTCGCGCGTCACGGGCGCGCGCTTCGAGATCGGCCGCATGACGCAGAACGGCCGCAATCGCATCGAGTGGTGGGCCGCGGCGAACCCGCACATGCGCGGAATCCAATACACGCGGATCCCGACGTTTCAGTACGCGTGCCCCGTGAACATCAGCCTCCCGTGCCAGCAGGTGATCGACACGTTCTCCGACCCGGAGAACGCGTCGCAGGTCGACCTGTCCGCGCGCGTCGCACACCGCGTCGGCAAGAACGGCGAGATACTCCTGGGCCTGCGCTACCTCAACTACACCGCGCACTACGACGATTTTCCGGGCCAGCTCGCCGACCGCAACGTCGGCTTCGCGCCGACGCTGGGATTTCGCGTCAAGCTCTAGCGAGCAGCTTCGGCGCGGAGGTCGCGCGCCGCGTGAAAGCCGTACGACGACAGCGCCGTTCGCAGCGCCTGTTCGACGTGCTCGTGCGGTAGACGGTTCTTGCGCGCGAGCGTCTCGACGGAGTCACCCACGAGAAAGTCGAGCAGAACGAGGAGCGGATCGAGTTCCATGGCGTCGCGAGCGCAGCGTTCACGCCGAAGCCGTCGGTCGCGATAGCTACGGGCTGTTCAGCCCGTGATGGGCGGTACCATCGATGCGACGATGGCGAAGAACATGAGAGCAGACAACACGGCGGGCACCTCCGGCAAGAGCAGTCGGGACCACCGCAGCGTAGCGGCCCCCGCCCCGCCGCCGTGAGGTGCGAGTTAGGTAGATGCTCCGTCGAGACTGCTCTAGCGGGGTTCTGCGACGATGCCTAATTGCCGCGCGCGCGCCAGCATGTCGACGCGCCCCCGCGCCTCGAGCTTCGCGCTCGCATTGCGAATGTGGGTGCGGACCGTGTGCGGGCTCCGGCTCAGGACGGCGGCGATTTGGGGTGCGTTCCGGCCGGAATCGAGCATCCGCAGAATCTCGACCTCCGCCTCGGTGAGGGGGCCGATCGACGGCCGGCGCACGAGCGTTTCGCGCACCATGTCGACGAAGCGGGCGTAACCGCGCACGCTCACCGGGATGTTCGGGGACCCGTTCGACCGCAGCGCCAGCAACGCGGTGACGTCGGCGTCCGCGCGAAGAAACCGCGCGTCGGCGGCCCGTCTCCCACGAACGACGTCACCGACAAAATCGCCGCCGATGGCCGCCAAGGCGCGCGCAAGACGGCGGTAGCGCAGCTCGTAGGCGACGATATGCTTTTGCGGGCGAGCCGACGTCGAGATCGCCTGACGGCTGAAACGACGCGCCGCATCGTCGTCGCCCAGCGCCACGGAAACCAGAGCCAGCATCGCGCGGCAGAGTGCGCGTTCGCTGTCGGTGCGTCCGGTCGTATCTTTCAGAACGACGAGGACGTTGCGGCACGTCGCGAACTCGCCCCGCCAGCCGAGGCGCAGCACGTCGGCGATGCCTCCGGAGAAGCGCTCGCGATACTGTTCGGGGAGAGGTTCGGATTCGAGCGCGGCCCGCGCGGCCGTGACCTCCGCGTCGTCGCCTCGCTCCGCCGCCAGCTCGTAGATTGCGACACGAGCCACGGCACGGTATGATTGATCGCCGCCGAGCTCTGCTTCGCGGTCGATCGCGCACGCCTGACGCCAGGCGGCATCGAAATCGCCGGTGATGCTGTAGTACGTCGCGTACGCGACCGAGTGCAGCGTGCAGGCCGCCCGGTGCGCCGCCAGGAGCCTCGCCGAACGAAGCCCCTCTGCGACCTCGTCGAGCGCCTCCGTGCCGCGACCGCGATAATAGGCTGCCATGGCAAGCCGTTGGTGCACGCGCAAGCGAAGCGCTTCATCATCGAGTCGCGCGAGAGCCTCACGCGCGGCGGAACCGTGGTCCTCGGAGAGCTCGAGATTCCCGGCCGCGGCGTCGATGACGGAGCGCAGTGCGAGCCGCCCGGCTTCGAACGCACGCGGAACGGACGCGGTGCCGAGCAGGGCGGCCGCCCGCGCAAACAAGCCGCGCGAGATGAGCAGCGGTGCAAGGAGATCCACTACGTAGTGGCGCTCTGCTTCCGGAACATTTTCTGCGGCGCGGCGCAGCGTCGATTCGGCTCGCAGGACGTCACCTTCGCACTGCCACACCGTCGCGGACAAAAGCAATCCAGCGGTACTGGTACGATCGTACCGCGAAAGCACCGCTCGTATATCATCACATGAAGCTAACGCGCAGACGTAGAATGCTGCTTCCGTCGTCGACATCAACGTCTCGACTTCACGCGACCCACCTGCGCGACCCGCACCGCTCAGAGCCATAGTCATTCCTTACCCCAGCAGGCTACGTTTTCCCTCGCAATACCACACTACGTCTTACATCTGATAGCTCACGACCGCTTATCTGTTGCACGGGTGCGCCGGCCGTTTGTTGGAAAACGAATCACGTTCACCGGCAGCGGTCGTGATGGAGCAGGAGCGTCAAGACATGCAAATAGTCGCTCTAGGTCGTCGCGTGAGTAGGTTGGAAGACCGAGTTCACGGCGCGACTGGGCGCAAAGCTCGAGAATTGCGATCATGGATTCGTCGTCGGGATCGATCAGGCCGGACACACCTGCCGGAAATGGAAAAGCCACACCGCGATTCTATCGGCGCCGAGTGCCACATGCTTGACACATTCACCGCCGAAGGCCGTTGACGATGACCGCGCACGGCGAGCAGAGTGTCGGATGTTCGGGATCGCTTCCGAGCGGGAGATACTTCCAGCAGCGCTGGCACTTCTCGCCGTCCGCGGGCACGACGGCCACCATCGGGACGCCGTTATCGGATGCGCCGATGCCGCGCAGCGACGACACGACGAGCGCCTCGCGCAAGTTGTCCCCGAGCGCCACGAAGCGCTCGTTGAAGTGCTGCGGAACGTCGACCCGCGCATCGAGCTGGAAGTCGCGCACGCCTTCGCTCGCCGCGACCTGCGCGCGCAGCTCCTTCAGCAGCGACCACGCCGCTACCGCGTCTTCGTCGACCGCCTCGATGCGCGGTAATCGCAGATCGAACACCGACTCCGCGTCGCCGCGCAGCACCGCGGGCAGATACTGCCACGCTTCCTCTGCGGTGAACGACAGGATCGGCGCCAGCAGCACGCACGTCGTGCGGAAGATCTCCAGCAAAGCGGACTGCGCGCTACGGCGGCGCGGCGCGTTGGGCGCGGATGAATAAAGCCGGTCCTTTAGCGCGTCGCCGTAGAACGCGGACAAGTCTTCCTTGTCGAAGCGCTGGATCGCGAGGTAGGCGTCGTGCAGCCGGAAGCCGTGGTAGTCGTCGACGACCTCGCGCGCGAACGCGTCGAGCGCGTCGAGCGCCAGCCGATCGAGCGGCTCCATCCGCTCCCGCGGGACGATCGCGTCCGGCGTGAGATCGTTGATCAAGCCGAGCAGGAAGCGCAGCCGGTTGCGCAGGTTGCGGTAGACGTTCGCGACGTTGTCGAGGACCTTCGCGCCGATGCGGACGTCGCCGACGAACACGTCGGTGGACGCGACCCACAGACGCAGCAGATCGGCGCCGTGCTTCTGCATCGCATCGTCGGCGCCGATGTAGTTGCCGTCGGACTTGTGCATCGCGCGGCCGTGCTGGTCGACCACCCATCCGTACGAGATCACCTTCTCGTACGGCGCGACATCGCGCGTCGCGACCGACGTGAGCAGGTTCGAGCGGAACCAGCCGCGATATTGGTCCCCGCCTTCGAGATATGCGTCGGCGGGAAATTTCATCCCGCGCTCGACGAGCACCGCACGCCACGTCACCCCGGACTCGAACCAGATGTCGACGATGTTGTGCTCCTTGGCGAACGCGGATCCCCCGCAGTGCGCGCACGCGAGCCCCGGCGGTGCGAATGCTTCGACGGGCTCGGTCCACCACAGATCCGACGCGTTGCCTTGATCGAACGAACGCGCACGCATCGCCTTCGCGAAGTTGCGCGCGAGCTGCGGGTCGAGTACCGATTCGTTGCACGCCGTACAGACGACGGCCGGGATCGGCGTGCCCCACACGCGCTGGCGTGAGACGCACCATTCGGGATGGTTGCCGACCATCTGCGACATCCGCGTCTCGCCCCACTCGGGCATCCACTCCACGTCGTGCACGGCGCGCTCCGCCCGCTCGCGCAACCGGTTGCGGTCCATCCCGATGAACCACTGCGCCGTCGCGCGGAAAACAACGGGGTTCTTACAGCGCCAGCAGTGGGGATAGCTGTGGTCGTACGACTCGCTCGCGACGAGCGCGCCCAATGCGCGCAGATCGTCGACGATGCGCGCGTTCGCCTCGAAGATCTGCGCGCCCGCGTACGGCCCCGCCTCCGCGGTGAAGCGGCCGCCGGAATCCACGGGGTTGATGATCGGCAAGCCGTAGCGCACGCCGGTATCGAAATCGTCCTCGCCGTGCCCCGGCGCGGTGTGGACGGCGCCGGTCCCGGTCTCGAGCTCGACGTATTCGGCGAGCACGATCATGGAGTCGCGGTCGAGGAACGGGTGGCGCACGGCGAGCCGCTCGAGCGCGCTGCCTTCGATTTCGGCGCGCAGCGTGCCCGCGCTCGTTGCACCCTGAGCCTGTGAATGGCTGATCCGCGCGAGCACCGGCGATGCCAGCGCTTGCGCGACGATGACGTCCTCGTCTCCGACGCGATACACGCCGTACAACGCATCCGTCTTGAGCGCGATCGCGACGTTGGCCGGCAGCGTCCACGGCGTCGTCGTCCAGATCACGAACGAGAGTGGCACCCCGTCGTCGTCGAGCCCGAACTTCGCGAGCAGCGCCCTGCGCTGCACGTCGTTCGCGCGAAACCGGACGTAGACCGACGGCGACGTGTGGTCCTTGTACTCGATCTCCGCTTCGGCGAGCGCGGTCTCGTCGTAGATGCACCACAGCGTCGAGCGCAAGCCTTTGTAGAGGTAGTCGTTCTCGGCGAGGTCCGCGAGCGTCTCGACGATCGTCGCCTCGAACTGCGGCGCGATCGTCATGTACGGATCGTCGTAGCGGCCGAAGCCGACGCCCATGCGCAGCATCTTCTCGCGCTGATGGTTCAGCCAGTACAGCGCGCGCTCGCGGCAGGCGCGCCGCAGCTCCAACGGATCGGCGGAGCGAAAATCGAGCTTGAGGTGCTTGAGCGTCTCGCGCTCGATCGGCAAGCCGTGCATGTCCCAGCCGGGCACGAAATCGGCGTAGCGGCCGTCGAGCAGGTTGATCTTGACGAGCGCGTCCTTGAGGACGCGGTTGAGAAAATGCCCCATGTGCAGGTCGCCGTTGGCGTACGGCGGTCCGTCGTGCAACACGAACGGCGCGCCGCCCTCGGCGCGGTTCTTCTCCAACCGCTCGAGATACGTGCGGTGCTCGGCCCACCACCGCACGCGATCGGGCTCCCGCTTGGGCAAATCGCCCCGCATCGGAAACTCGGTCTTGGGAAGGTTCAGGCTCCAGCGGTAGTCGCGCGCATCGGTATCGGACATCGGAACGGCCTGAGTTCGGGCGGCCCCGTACGGCCTTCCCCCCGACTCGCGAGAATGCACCCCTTGACGCGCGGCATGCGAGAGGGATAGACTAGTGCCACAATCCCCGTCGGTGCAAGCGCCGACGGGCTTCTTTTTTGCGAGGGTCGAGTGACACGGGTGGGTGTCCTTATCGACGGAAGCTACTTTATCGCCGCGCTTTATAGAGAACGGCTCGGCTATCCGGCGCTTGCGCCGCTGGTCCAGCTCCTTGTTGGAAGCGACGTGCTTTCCTAAAGGTTGCGAAGACAGTTCTCGATCTGCGTGTCTACGTCGTAGGCTACGGGCCGAAGGGGCTCGCACGAGCCCATGTTCCTTTCACCGTCTTGCAGAGGGACGATCTTCTCGCCGCAGGCGTATGCGAGCCGGCCGCGGGCGCACTCGTCCCCGTTCAGCATCGCGCTCCGCGAGGATCACCGACGGTCACGCCGGTTTTTGCGAGGTTCGAACGCGACCCGGTAGAGTGCGTTCGTAAGGCCGCGGCGCCCGCTTTCGCGTCGTACTTCCTTGTGTGTGACCGAGACTCGCGTTCTTGCGACACGCCTTGTCGCAGTAAGAACGCGCCCAGGATCACGTACGAGCCGTAGACCAGATCGTGGCTGCCTGCGACCAAGAATACGCCCGCGGCTACGAGCAGCAGTGCGAAGGCGATGCCGACGCGCGCTGCGGCGTTCGTCGCGGCGTCGCGGTCGTGCCAGCGGCGCCACAGCAGTGCGCGCAGCACGCGGCCGCCGTCCATCGGATACGCCGGGATCACGTTGAACACCGCGAGCACCGCGTTCGCCAGCACGACGTACGTGCCGAGATAACCGAGCGCGGTCCCCAAGCGGCCCGGCACGAATCGGTCGACCGCGAACAGCAGCGCGAACGCGGCGAGCGCGAGCGCGCCGCTCAACGCCGGGCCGGCGAGCGCGACGAGCGCGTCCGCTTTGGGCGACGCTGGTTCTTCCTCCAGCGTCGCGACGCCGCCGAACAAGAACAACGTGATCGCGCTCGTGCGCACGCCGAAGCGCTTCGCGACCAGCGCGTGCGCGAACTCATGCGCGACGACGCTCGCGAACAGCACGAGCGCGCAAGCCGCGCCGAACGCGTACGCCTCCCCGGCCGGCAGCGTCGTGAGGCCGCGCGCGAGCGCGATCGACATGAACGCGTAAACGGCGAGCCACGAAACGTGGACGCCGACGCGAATGTCGAACAGACGACCAAGGGTCAGAGTCTGTCGCGCCATCGGACTCGGGCGCTTCGCGCGTCAGGGCTGGGTGCCTGCCGCCTTGGGTGACGTTCGTGTCACGAGTTCGTCGAGCACGTCGAAGTTGCGCTCGGCCAGTTGCTCGATCTCCGGCCGCACGCTCTCCAAGTGCGCGGCCAGCTCGCCGCGGCGGGACCACGCGTCGTCCAGACGGCGCGAAATCTCGTCGCCCGCCGGCAGCGGTTGGCCCGGCACGAACAGCGGGCCGGCCGGATAGCGCAAGTCCTCGAGAAGCGCCGTGACCTTCGGATCGTACGGCAGCGCCAGGAACGGAACGCCGAGCCGGGCCGCGATGATCAGCGCGTGCAGGCGCATCCCGATCACGAGCGACGCGCGCCCGATCACCTGCGCCGCTTGGCCGAGGGGATAGTCGGGGAGCAGCACCGGCGTCGATCCGCAGCGGCGGATGATCGTCGTCGCGACTTCCGCGTCGGACGGGCCGCCCAGCGGGAGGAAGGCCACGCGGGCGCCGTACCGGGCCGCGAGATGGTCGACGGCGTTTGCCATCGCCTGCGAGGTCTTGTCCGCGCCTTGCCACTTGCGCACCGAGACGATCACGAGCGGCGCATCGTCGCCGGCGAGCCCTTCCGCGGCGAGGTCGAGCGGAGCGCCGCCGGGCTCGAACAGGAACACCGGGTCCGCGGTGCGCTCGACGGGCACGCCGGGGAGCAGCGAGCGGAGCAGCGTGCGCGAGCGCTCATCGCGGACCGTCGCCGCCTCGATGCCTTTGCAGAAATTGCGTACCATCGCACGGCCCCAGAAGTCCAGCGGGCCGATCGACTGCGCGAACACCATCGTCGGCTTTCCCGCGCGAATCGCCGAGCGAATCACGCCGCTGTAGTACAGCAGGCTCTTGAGGCTGGTGACGTTCTGCAGCAGCCCGCCGCCGCCGGACAGCACGACGTCGGCCGCGTCGATGGCGTTGCGCACGCGCGCGAGATCCATGCGCGGCGTCGCCTCGACGCCGTACGCCCGCGCCGTCGCCGCCGGATCGCCCGACAGGACGTCGACCGCGCATGCGGGCCAGCGCGCGCGCAACCGTTCCACGATCACCTGCAAGAGCGCCTCGTCGCCGAGGTTGCCGAAGCCGTAATAGCCGCTGAGCAGAAACCGTATGTCCGTACTCGAGCGCGCGCCAGCACCGGAGGTCACGACGATTCGGCGGCGTCCGCCTTGCGGAAGCGGCGGTACGCGAGCACGACAACGGCGCCGATGACGATGCCGATCACAGCGCCGTTGAGCAACCGCAGCAGCGACACGGCGAGCGCAGTGTGCAGGTGCGAGAACGTGTCGACGACGTCGCCGAGCCCGACCCCGATCGCCAGCGCGAACAGCCAGCCCCAGCGCGCGCGGTCCGACGGCACCAGCGCGGGCAAGAGCATCAGCGCCGGAAACCCGAGCACGAACTCCTTGAACCGCGGGCGCACCTGCAAGAGGGTGGTGAGGTGCGAGCGCAGAGCGAGCTCGAACGAGGACGGCGTGATATCGCTCTGGTTGCCGCTGCGCGCGAGAAGCAGATAGCCGGCGCCGAGCAGCACCACCGCCGCCGCGAGCTGCAGCACGTTCACCGGCGAGTCGCCGAGCGACGCGGGCGTGAGCGTCGAACCCCAGCGCCGCGTGAACAGGTATAGCACGAGGCACAGCAGCGGCGGCACCGCGAGCACGAGCTTCACGCCGCTGAAGCGGTCGATCTCCGTCATCGTCAGCGGCGTCGAGAGCAGGCCGACGACGACGAGCGCGCCGCACAGCGTGACC
>JALZBE010000429.1 GCA_030947665.1 Vulcanimicrobiota bacterium
GGACGACTCCGAACGAGTACAGCGTCGCGGCGCCGCCCGTGAGCGACCCCAGCCCGGTACTCGCGTCATTGCCGACGCGCGTCTTCCCGAGCGCGGACGGAAACCTGTGGGTCGTCAAGACGTCGTTCGCGACGGTCAACGGTGCGTGGCTCGCGAAATACTCTACGACGGGCTCGCTCATCAGCGAAGGGCGCGTCAACCCCGCGAAACCGACCGCCATCCTCGACGCGCAGGCGATCGATTCCACCGGCGGCATTTGGTTCGTCGATGTTACCAGCGCCAACGAGCTCGAGCGCTACGACACGGCGAGCGCGACTGTCAAGACGTTTGCCGTGCCGCGTCTTTACGGTTCCGACGCGCGCTCGTCGCTCACAACGTATGTGACGCTCGATGCCGGCGACAACCTGTGGTTCGTCAACAGCCTCGACAATCGTTTAGGCCGCATCGATCACGCGACGGGACGCGTCGACCTCCTCGGTGGAACGCCGGGCGGCAACTTCAACGGCATCACGATATCCGGCACCACGCTCGTGATGGTCGGCTACACGTCGAGCTCGCCGTTCGTGTTCACGATCAACATCTAAGCACCACACGCCGAGCAAGGCGCCGAACGAAGGCGAGACGGCACCAAGCCGTCTCGCCTTTTTCTTCGCCAAGGCCGACCGGAAAAGGCGGCACCTGCTCGCTCCACAATGGCCTTCCCCCGCACTGGGCACAGGGCACACCGGACGCAGTGGAAAAACGGGATGCGCGCGCATATCCGGGATTGCGTGGACAGGGAGCCTCTCCCGTCCACAACCCGAATCGGGCGCCAGGCCACGGCTCGCACGGCGTTCGGCGGTTCTCCCCGTTGTTCACCGCCTTACTGCTGGTACGACGATCTTTCTTTTACTAAAGACCCGGCCACGGACGGCTCTGGAACGGTGGATCAGTGAAGTTCACGTGTAGTACGAAAGACATCGCGTCGGCGGTCGTCGCGGCGAGCAAGGTCGTCAACGCGCACACCACGGTGCCGATTCTTTCGAACGTCCTGCTGACCGCGGACGACGGCGCGATCCGCGTGCGAGCGACCGATCTGGAGCTGACGCTCGAGCAGTCGTTCCCCGCCGAGGTCGCGGAGTCGGGCGCGGTCACCGTGCCGGCACGTCTCTTCGGCGGCTATCTCGGAAACCTGCCGGCCGGCTTGCTCGAGCTCACCGGCTCACCATCGCGGGCCTCGGTCAAGGCCGAGCGGTCGAACTACGATTTTCACGCGCTGCCGGCCGATGAGTACCCGCCGCTGCCCACCGCGCAGAAGGGCCAGTCGTTCGCGGTCCCGGCCAAACGCTTCCGCGAGGGCGTCGGCGCGACGATCTTCGCCGCGTCGAACGAGGAGGCGCGCGGCGCCGTGCTCATGGGCACGCTGATGGAGCTCGACGGCGACAAGATCACGCTGGTCGCGACCGACGGTTACCGGCTCGCGCGCTGGACGTCGACGCTCGAGCGCGGGATCGAAGGCACGGCGAAGTACATCGTGCCGTCACGCGCGCTCAACGAGGCCGCGCGCAACCTCGGCGCCGCCGACGTCGTCGAGATCACGGCGCTGGGCGCGCAGGCGAACCAGCTGCAGTTCACCGCCGGCACGACCTCGATCGTGGTGCGGCTGGTCGACGGGCAGTACCCGAACTACCAGCAGGTGATCCCCGCGAAGTTCGACCGCCGCACCGTGGTCAACACGCAAGGCTTGATCGGCGGTTTGCGCCGCGCGGAGCTCGTCGCCGGCGACCGCGCATCGATGGTCAAGCTGGAGATCGCGAATCAAACGCTGATGATCACCGCGAAGTCCGACGTCACCGGCAACGCGTACGAAGAGCTCGAAGTCGAGCAAACCGGCGAAGATCTCGCGATCGCATTCAATGCGCGGTATCTGGTGGAGATTCTGAACCACGTCGACTCGCCGCAGACGGTGCTCGAATTCCTCGGGCCGCTCTCGCCGGCCGCGATCAAGCCGCTCGAGCTGGGCGAAGGCTCGGGCGAACAGCTCTACGTGCTGATGCCGCTGCGCCAGTAGGGTTCGCGTCGTTGGCGGACGTCATCAACGCGGCACGTTCGCCGATGCGCTAACCGCGCGTGCGCCTGCTACGTGTGCGGCTTGCGGAGTTTCGCAACTACGAGAGCCTCGATTTCACGCCGGAATCCGGCCTCAATGTTTTCGTCGGCCCGAATGCTCAAGGCAAATCCAACGTGCTCGAAGCGCTCGCGATGCTCGCGACGGGAAAGTCGTTTCGCGCGCACCGCGAGAGCGAGCTCATCCGCAGCGGGACGGAGCGTGCGGAGATCGGCGGCGAAGCGCACATCGCCGCCGGCGGGATCCGTTTGCGCTGCACGATCGCGCGCACGCCCGCCGGGACGCGCAAGAGCTTCGAGGTCAACGGCGGCGCGGTCGGGTTCGCGCGGTTTCTCGGGCGCACGCGCGTCGTCACGTTCGTGCCTGCCGACTTGCAGCTCGTCTCGGGCGGTCCAGCGCTGCGGCGTTCGTTTCTCAACGGTGCGCTCGCGCAGTTGTCGCCGACATATTATCGCGATCTCGCGCTGTACCAGAAAGTCGTCGCGCAGAAGTCCGCCTTGCTGCGCGGCGCGATCGCGCCTGATCGCGATCTGCTGCTCGCGTACAACGACGAGCTCGTGCGGCCGGCGTCCGCGCTGATCGCGGCGCGGCGCGCGTTCGTCGACGAGCTCGCTGCCGCGACCGCGGAGATCTACGGGCGCTGGCGCGGGACGCACGAACGCCTCGGCGTGACGTACGCGCAGAACCCCGAGGCCGATGTGCGCGAAGCGCTCGGCGCTGCGGTCGAGAGCGAGGTGCGGCGGCGCACGACGCTGGTCGGACCGCATCGCGACGACCTGCGTCTGCTGGTCGACGGAAAGTCGCTGGCGGCGTTCGGCTCGCAAGGACAGCAGCGCACGGCGGTGCTCGCGCTCAAGGTCGCCGAATACGACGTCATGCGCGCCCGCACCGGAGACGCCCCGATCTTGCTGCTCGACGACGTGCTCTCCGAGCTCGACGCCGAGCGCGCGGGCGGCTTCCTCGCCGCCGTCGGCGATTTCGAGCAGGCGTTTCTCACCACGACCGAGCTGCCGCGCGACGTCGGCGCCGCGGCGACGTGGGCGATCCACGCCGCGACGGTCACCCCGTGCTGAAGCTCGGCGGCGTGCTCGACGCCTGGCGGCCGAAGCCGGGGCCTGGGTCCGATCCGCTCGTCGCGGTGCGTGCGGCATGGGCCGACCTGGTGGGTGCGGACGTCGAGCGCGCCGCGCAGCCCGTCGCGATCGAGCGCGACACGCTCGTCGTGCTGACGCCGTCGTCGTCGTGGTCGCACCAGCTCGCCTTCTTGGAGCCCGAGATCGTGCGCGGACTCCGGGCGCTCCCCGAGGCGCGCGAGCTGACGCGGCTGCGCTTTCGCGTCGGCAAGCTGCGGCGGCCGGTCCCGGTCCGCGA
>JALZBE010000064.1 GCA_030947665.1 Vulcanimicrobiota bacterium
CCACATCGTCGCACAGCAGCGCGCGCACGTCGCCGGCGCGCAGCTCACCCGCGCGCAGCGACACGCTCGCGCGCTGATTAGCCGGTGAGGTCACGCGAGGTGCATCGGCAGGCGCAGCCCGTGTTCGTTGGCCGCGGCGAGCGCGTCTTCGTAACCCGCGTCCGCGTGTCGCGCGACGCCGCTCGCCGGATCGTTCCATAGCACGCGCGCGATCCGTTTCGCGGCCGCTTCGGTGCCGTCGGCGACGATCACCAGGCCCGCGTGCTGCGAGAACCCGATACCGACGCCGCCGCCGTGATGGATCGACACCCACGTCGCGCCGCCCGCGACGTTGAGCATCGCGTTGAGCAGCGGCCAGTCGCTGACGGCGTCGCTGCCGTCGCGCATCGCTTCGGTCTCGCGGTTCGGCGACGCGACGCTGCCGCTGTCGAGGTGATCGCGCCCGATCACGATCGGCGCCTTTAATTCGCCGCTCGCGACCATTTCGTTGAACGCGAGTCCGACGCGGTCGCGATCGCCCAAACCAATCCAGCAGATGCGCGCCGGCAGGCCTTGGAACGCGATCCGCTCGTGCGCCATGTCGAGCCAGCGGTGCAGGTGCTTGTCGTCCGGCAGCAACTCCTTCACTTTGGCGTCGGTCTTCGCGATGTCGTCGGGATCGCCCGAGAGCGCCACCCACCGAAACGGCCCGATGCCGCGGCAGAACAACGGCCGGATGTACGCCGGCACGAAACCGGGAAACGCGAACGCGTCTTTCAATCCCGTGTCGAACGCCATCTGGCGCAGGTTGTTGCCGTAGTCGAACGTCGGCACGCCCATGCGGTGGTACGCGAGCATCGCCTCGACGTGCGCGACCATCGAGTGTTTCGCCGCCGCGGCGACGGCATTCGGGTCGCGTTCGCGCTGCTCGCGCCAGCGCTCGAGCGTCCAGCCCGCGGGCAGATAGCCGTTCACCGGATCGTGCGCCGACGTCTGATCGGTCACCGCGTCCGGCCGCACGCCGCGGCGCACCAGCTCCGGTACGATCTCTGCGGCGTTGCCGAGGACGCCGACCGACACCGGGATCTTCGTGCGCTTCGATTCGTCGATCAGCGCGAGCGCTTCGTCCAGCGAATCCGCGCGTCGATCGAGATAGCGCGTCTGCAAGCGCTTTTCGATGCGCGTCGGATCGCACTCGATCGCGAGCATCGATGCGCCCGCCATCGTCGCGGCGAGCGGCTGCGCGCCGCCCATCCCGCCGAGCCCCGCGGTGAGAATCCATCGTCCGGCGAGGTCGCCGCCGTAATGCGTGCGGCCAAGCTCCGCGAACGTCTCGAACGTGCCTTGCACGATCCCTTGCGAGCCGATGTAGATCCACGAGCCGGCCGTCATCTGGCCGTACATCATCAGACCTTTGCGGTCGAGCTCGTGGAAGTGCTCCCACGTCGCCCAGCGCGGCACGAGGTTGGAGTTCGCGAGCACGACGCGCGGCGCGTCGGGATGCGAGCGGAACACACCGACCGGCTTGCCCGACTGGATCGCGAGCGTCTCGTCGTCACCGAGGCGCTCGAGCTCGGCGACGATGCGGTCGAACGACGGCCAGTCGCGCGCGGCCTTGCCGATGCCGCCGTACACGACGAGGTCGTCCGGCCGTTCCGCGACGTCGGGATCGAGGTTGTTCATCAGCATCCGCAGCGCGGCTTCGGTCTGCCAGCTGCGCGCGCGCAGCACGGTGCCGCGCGGCGCGCGGATCGTCCGAGCAAGTTCCTGAACCAAGCGGGTGTCCTCCTGGATGACTACTCCCGGTCGCGACGGGGCGGCTCCTCTTGCCTCGCGCTCGCCGCGGCTAGTCGACGCGACTGCGGCGGGGCTGGGCCCGATTGGCTATACGATCTCCGGTGAAGCGCTGTTCAATCCATACGAAGCCAACGGGTCGACGCCGCCGCTGACCGACAACGTGTCGTACACGTTTACCCCGAACTCGGGCAAGGTCGAGACCGCATCGTTCATCGACACGTGCAACTCGCACGCCGCGGGCGGGCCGGGCGGTGCAACGTGGCACTATCACGCCGCGGCGACCCGCGTGCTCGCACAGGAGCGGTTCGCCTACGGGCAGCATTGATCACCTCGAGGAGGGGATCGAGCCTTGAACACGCTCCATGGGATCGACGACCTCGCCGTCGCACTGCGCGAGCTCGGCGAGGTGCTGCAGCCGGTGCGCGTCGCCGCGACGCTGCGCGGCGTGCGCATCGACGAGCGCACCCTCCTCCCGTACCTCACCTGGGCCCCCGACCGGTACACCCGCAACCTCGTGCACCGCGACACGGCCTTCGAGCTGATCGCGATCTGCTGGGAAAAAGACGCCCGCTCGGCGATCCACGATCACGCGGATTCGGACTGCGCTTTCGTGCTGCAAACAGGCTCGATCACATGCGAGAACTTCCGCGTGTCGTACCCCGACGGCTTCGAGAACGCGCCGTGCGATCTGCGCAGGACCAGCACGCGCACGCTGCGCGAAGGAGAGATCGACATGCGCAGCGGCCACCTCTCGGTGCACCGCGTGGGCGCGTGCGACGGTCGCGCGGTGACGCTGCACGTCTACGCGAAGCCGATCGAGTCGTGCCGTCAATTCGACGAAGACGGCACGTCGCGCGTCGCGTACTCGCACTACGACACGAAGCCGGCCGCGTTCGACTAAGTCAGCCGCGACGCCGCCGCGCGGATCAGCACGACCGCCCAGGTGCGAAACGGCCGCCATGCCTCAGCGATCTCCGTGAGCTGCTCGGTCGTCGCGGGGCCGCTCAGGCCGTAGAGCTCGCCCGCGAGCGCGAGCGCCTTCGGTTCGTCGCGTGGAAGGACGTCCGCGAAGCCGCTCGCGCGGATCACGATCAGCGCGCTGTAAAACGGGCCGATCCCATTGATGCGCTGGAGATCTTCGAGCGCGGCTTCCGGCCCGAGCGCGTGGATGCGCGACACGTCCAGCAATCCGTCGAGTGCCGCGCGCGCGACGCCGTGCAGCCGCGTCAACCGATCCGCCGAGATTCCGGGGAACGCGTCGACGACGAGTAACTGATCCGGTGTCGGAAACGCGGCGACGCGCTCGCCGGCGAGCTCGAAAATAGCGCCGTGCGCTTCGCTGAGACGACGGCGGACCGTGTCCATCTGCTTCGGCACGCGCCTCACGCTGAGCACCGCCCACGCCGCTGCCTCGTACGGCGAGTAGAACAGCGGCGGTCGAAGGCCGGGCGCCGCGGCGAGCAGCCGCGCGATCACCGGGTCGCGGTCGCCGATGTGCGCGAACGCGGCGCCGTCGTAATCGAGGGAGAGCACGCGGGCGACCTGACGGCGCACCGCGTCGAGGTCGGCGCCGCCGGAGACGATGCAGTGCACGCCGCGATCGTCCTGGCGGACCTCGACGCCGGCTTGCTCGGCGTAACCGTCGACGCAGAAGGCGAGGCGCATCACGCCGTCCCACGAGGTTTCGAGGCGCTGGCCGAATCCGAACGTCGCCGCCTCGCGCAGCGAGAACGGGCCTTCCGGTACGATGGTGAACGCGCGCCGCGTATCGAGCTGCATGACGACCCCCTTTATCTCTGGGGATCGTACCGTGGCGATGTTGCCGGCGTGTGTCAGGTATGGGGCCGGGCGATGACGCCTACGGCGCTTTACCGCCGAAAGGATCTAGCGGTTTGCCGGGGTCGAGCGGCGACGCGTCGTCGTCGTGCATCCCGCGCGGCATCCCCGTTCCCGGGTCGATGTCGGCGCGGTCGTCGCGGGTCACCGGCGCACGCTCGGAAGGTGTCCGGTTCTCGGCCACGCGCTCGTCGGTCTCGGTGGGTTCGTTCGAACGATCGTCTTTCATGATCGCAGCGTTCCCGGGCCGCAGGCCGGCGAAAAGTGAACCTAGCGCTGCACGACCGCGGTCGCCTCGATCTCGACCTTCGCTTGGTCTTCGAGCAGCGCGGCGACCGCCACGACCGACATTGCCGGAAAGTGGCGGCCCATCACCTCGCGATACGCTTCGCCGATCTCGCGCTGCGCTGCGAGGTACTCATGCTTGTCGGTGACGTACCACGTCAGGCGCGCGACGTGCTCCGGCCGCGCGCCGGCTTCGGTCAAGATCGCCACGACGTTGCGCAGCGCTTGGCGCACTTGACCGGCGATATCGCTCGCGGGAAAACGGCCCTGTTCGTCCCAGCCGATCTGGCCGCTGACGAAAACGACGGTACCTTCGCCGCTGACGCCGCAGGAGAAACCCTTTGGGCGCGGCCAGCCGGGTGGTTGAAGGATCGTCATGCCGTTGTCTCTGCTTCCGCGTTGCGCAGCTTGAAACGCTGCAGCTTGCCCGTTTGCGTGCGCGGAAGCTCCGTGACGAACTCGATTGCGCGCGGATACTTGTACGGCGCGATGCGCGACTTCACGAAGTCTTGGAGCTCTGTAGCCAGCGCTGGGTCGCCGTCTCCGTCGCGGAGGACGACGAACGCCTTCACGACGGTGCCGCGGGCGTCGTCCGGCGCGCCCACCACGGCGCACTCCAAGACGCGCGGGTGCTCGAGCAGCGCGCCTTCGACTTCCGGGCCGGCGATGTTGTAGCCGGACGAGATGATCATGTCGTCGGTGCGCGCCTGATACCAGAAGTATCCATCGTCGTCCAGTAGGTACGCGTCGCCCGTAAGGTTCCAGCCGTGCTGGACGTAGTCGCACTGGCGCGGATCGGCGAGGTAGCGGCAGCCGGTCGGGCCTTTCACCGCGAGACGCCCGACGTTGCCGGGCGGCAGCGGTTTGCCGTCGTCGTCGAGGACGCACGCGACGTACCCGGGGACCGGCTTGCCCGTTGCGCCCGGGCGGATGTCGCCGCCGGATGCGGCGATGAAGATATGCAGCATCTCGGTCGAGCCGATACCGTCGATGATCCGCACGCCCGTTGCGTTCTCCCACAGCGTGCGCGTCGCGACGGGCAGCGTTTCGCCCGCGGAGACGCAGGCCCGCAGCGTGCGAATCTTCGCACGGTCGGCGAGCGGCGCCATCGCGCGGTACGATGTCGGCGCCGTGAAGCAGACCGTCGCATCGAATTGCGCGATCGCCTCGAGCAGTACGTCGGGCGCGGGCTTTTCCAGCAGAACGGTGGATGCGCCCGCGCGCAGCGGGAACAGCAGCGCGCCGCCGAGCCCGTACGTGAACGCCAGCGGCGGGGTTCCGATGAACACGTCGTCCGGCGTCGGTGCGAACGACGACGGCGGGAACGTGTCGCAGATCGCCAGCACGTCGCGGTGGAAGTGCATCGTGCCCTTCGGGCGGCCCGTCGTGCCCGAAGTGAACGCGATCATGCATACGTCGTCCGACGCCGTCTCGACGTTGTCGAACGTGTCGCGGTGTTTGGCCATGCGCGCGGACAGGCCGGCAGGACCGTCGTCGTGCGAGAGCACGACCGTCGTCAGGCTCGGGCACGACGGCCGCGCCGCGTCGAGCTCGCCGGTGAGGCGCCTGTCGCAGATCGCGTGCGTGATCTCCGCCGCCGTGATCACGTCGACGAGCTCTTTGGCGCGCAGCAGCGGCATCGTCGTCACCACGACGCAGCCGGCTTTCACGACGCCCAGCCAGCACGCCGCCATGATGTCGTTATTGAAACCGCGCAGAAGCACCCGATTGCCCGGGATGAGACCGAGATCGCTCAGCAGCACGTTCGCGATGCGGTTGGCTTCCGCGAGCAATTCGCTGTACGTCATGCGGCGCTGCGGGGTGATGACCGCCGGCCGGTTGCCGAAGCCTTTTGCGACGGCCGTGTCGAGGAGCTCCGCGGCGCAGTTCAGCGTCGCGGGATACTGTAGCTCGGGGAGGTCGTACAAGAACTCCGGCCATTGGTCGCGCGGCGGAAGATGATCGCGGGCGAAGGTGTCCAGGTGCGCGGTCTCGGTCATCGGTCGTCCTCGCGGTGGCGCGCGAGCGTCGCCCGCGCGATGATCAGTTGCTGCACTTCGCTGGCGCCCTCGTAGATGCGCAGCGCACGAATCTCGCGGTAGAGGCGCTCCGCGATCGTCCCGCGCGTCACGCCGAGCGCGCCGTGGAGCTGCACAGTACGGTCGATGACGCGTTGCGCCGTCTCGGTCGCGGTGAGCTTCGCCATCGCGGCCTCGCGCGTCGTCGGCTCCTTCTCGACGTCGCGCTGCCATGCCGCGCGGTACGTCAGCAGCGCGCTCGCGTCGATCCCCGTCGCCATCTCCGCGAGCGCCGCCTGCGTGAGCTGGAAGTCGGCCAGCGTCCCGCCGAACATCGAGCGTGACGTCGTGTGGTCGAGCGCCTCGTCGAGCGCGCGGCGGGCGAGGCCCAGCGCCGCCGCCGCGACGCTCGCGCGGAACACGTCGAGCGAGCGCATCGCGAGCTTGAACCCGTCGCCGCTCTCGCCTAACCGGTGCGAAGCGGGGACGCGGCAGTCGCGCAGGCGCAGCGTCGCGAGCGGGTGCGGCGCGATGAGGTCGATGCGCTCGGCGATCTCCAGCCCGGCCGTGTCGGCGTCCACCACGAACGCGCTCAGCCCGCGGCTGCCCGCGGCCTCGCCCGTGCGCGCGAACACGACGTAGAAGTCGGCGATGCCGCCGTTCGAGATCCACGTCTTCTCGCCGTCGAGCACGTACGCGTCGCCGTCACGGCGCGCGGTCGTCGCGATCGCGGCGACGTCGGAGCCCGCATCCCGCTCCGACAGCGCGAACGCGGCGATCGCCGTGCCCGCGCAGACGCGCGGCAGATACCGCGCCTGAATCTCCGCGTCCCCGGCGAGCACGATGGGCGCACTGCTCAAGCCTTGCATCGCGAATGCGAAGTCCGCCAGCGCGTTGTGCCGCGCGAGCGTCTCGCGGATGATGCAGACCGCGCGCGAATCGACGTCCTCGAACGCGCCACCGAAACGCGCCGGGACGGCATACCGCAGCCATCCGCCGCGCCCGAGGTCGGCGACCAGCGCGCGGCACCCGGCGTCCACGTCGTCGTACTCGTCGTCCGCGACGTGCTCCGCCGCCCACGCGTCGAGCGCGGACGCCAGCTCGCGGTGCTCGTCGTCGAAGAACGGCCAGGACAGAAACGTCGCGTCGCTCATCAGTCGCCTTCGAACACCGGCGTGCGCTTCGCGGCGAACGCCTCATACGCGCGCCGGAAGTCGCGCGTCTGCATGCAGATCGCCTGCGCTTCCGCTTCGGCTTCGATCGCCTCGTCGAGCCCCATCGCCCACTCCTGGTGCAGCATCTTCTTCGTCATCGCGTGTCCGAACGTCGGGCCGTCCGCGAGCGCGCGCGCGAACGCCGTGGCCTCGCGCAGCACCGCCTCGGGCTCGCACAGCCGGTTGAAGAACCCCCACGCGAGCGCCTCGTCCGCCGGCAGCGATCGCCCGCTGAACAACAGTTCCGACGCGCGGCCGTGCCCGACCACACGCGGCAACAGCGTGCACGCGCCCATGTCCGCGCCCGCCAGCCCGACCCGCGTGAACAAGAACGCGACGCGCGCGTTCGGCGTTCCGTAGCGCACGTCCGATGCGAGCGCGAGCATTGCGCCCGCGCCGGCGCACACCCCGTCGACCGCCGCGACGATGGGCTGCGGGCACGCGCGCATCGCCTTCACGACGTCGCCCGTCATCCGAGTGAACGCGAGCAGCTCCGGCATCGCCATTTCGGTCAGCGGCCCGATGATCTCGTGCACGTCGCCGCCCGAGCAAAAGTTTCCGCCGGCGCCCACGATGACGACGGCGTGAACGTCGCGCGCGTAGACGAGCCCACGAAAGAGATCGCGCAGCTCGGCGTACGACTCGAACGTGAGCGGATTCTTGCGCTGGGGCCGGTTCAGCGTCAGCGTCGCGACGCCGCCGCCGACCTCCCAGCGGAAGTTCCGCGCTTCGTAGTCCGTGAAGGTGCGGTCTCGGTTCATGGCGCGTTCATTCGCTTTCCGCGGCGTTGAGGTGGCGTTTGAGCTTGGCGAGCAGCGCGTAGAGCTGCGTTCGGTCGGCCTCGGACAGGCCGGCGAACATCTCGACGATCCAGCCTTCGTGGCGGCGCGCCATGTCGGCGAACGCGCGGCGCCCCGCGGCGCTCAACTTCACGATCGCGGCGCGCCGGTCGCCGGGCGCAACGCTGCGCGTGATCAATCCCTCGGTGAGGAGCTGGTCGGCGATGCGCGTGACGTTCCCGCCGGTCACCATCATGCGCTTGGAGATCTCCGTCATGCGCAAGCCGCCGGGGTTGCGTTCGAGCTGCGAGAGAAAGTCGAAGCGTGGGAGCGTGGTGTCGAAGTCGTCGCGCAGCCGGCTGGAGACGCGGCCTTCGACCAAGGTGGTGCACGTCAGCAGCCGCAGCCACACGCGCACCGACAGATGGTCGTCGTGCGTCGCGCGCGACTCGGTGTCGACCAGCATCAGTGCTGCACCTCGCCGCCGTCGATCACGATCGCCTGGCCGGTGATCGCGGCGGACTCCGGTCGACACAGCCACGCGACGACCTGCGCGACCTCGTCGGGACGCACGAACCGGCCGAGCGGGTTGCGCCCGAGCAGCGCGCGGGCGGCATCGTCGCGCGTGCGGCCGGTCGTCTCGACGATGCGGTCGAGACTGCGCTCGAGCATCGACGTCTCGGTGAACCCCGGGCACACCGCGTTGACGGTGATGCCCTTCTTCGCGAGCTCGACGGCGAGCGAGCGCGTCAGGCCGATCACGCCGTGCTTGGCGGCGCTGTACGCGCTGATGTATGCGCCGCCGACCAGCCCGGCGGTGCTTGCGACGTTGACGATCCGGCCGTCGTTCGCCGCAATCATCGCCGGCACGACCTCGCGCGTGAACGCGTAGGTAGCCGTGAGGTTCACGGCGATGATCGCATCCCACGTCGCGGAGTCCAACTTCGCGAACGGCACGGCCGTCGACGCGCCGGCGTTGTTCACCAGAATCTCGACCTCGCCGTGGCGCTTGCGCACGTCCGCGAACGCCTCCGCGATCCGCGCGGCGTCGGTGACGTCCGCGACGACGACGTGCGCCGCCGCGCTCTCGGGCAGCGTCGCGGCGTGCCGCGCCAACACGTCCCGGT
>JALZBE010000430.1 GCA_030947665.1 Vulcanimicrobiota bacterium
ACCGACGACGACGTCGCGCACGAGCACGCGCGAGCGCGCGCTCTCGTCCTGCCGCGTCACCTTGAGCTCGCGTTTCGCGAGCTGCGGCGTCACGGGCGGCGCGAGGTCGACCACCACCGCGGGCGCCCGCTGAATTCGCGGCGGCGCGTTCGAGGCGTCGTAGCTTCCGATGACGTGCAGCGCGACGGTCACGTCGCGCAACGCGCGCAGCGCTTCGGCGAACCGCTCGTCGCGCACGTCGCCGTCGACGTCGGCGTAGAACGACGACTGTCCGCTGGTGCCGAGACGCGCCTTGGAGTCGAGCTTCGAGACGTTCAATCCTTGCGCGCCCAGGATCGACAGGCACCGCCCCAGCGCGCCGGGGATGTTCGCGACCGCGAACACCAGCGACGTCTTGCGCACCGCGAAGTCTTCGGCCGGCTCGAATTCCGCTGCGGGGCCGTGCGCTTTGGGCGCGCGGAACAGCACGAACCGCGTGAAGTTGTCGGGGTGGTCGGCGATCGTATCCGCGAGCTCGACCAGGCCGTAGCGGCGCGCGGCGTCGGCCGATGCGATGGCGCCGCGGGTGAGGTCGCGTGCGGCCGCGACGTCGCGCGCGGCGATCCCGGTGTCGGGGACGGGCACACGCCGCACCTCGGTCAGCGTGCCGAGAAAGCGCCCGCACTCGGCGAGCACGACGGGGTGCGAGTCGATCTCGCGGAGACCTTCCAGCGTCGCGCCGGCGAGGGCGAGCAGCCGGTGCTCCATGCGCCACGTGATCTCCGCCAGCAGATCGAGCTCGTACTCCGCGAGCACGTCATAGCCTTCGCGGATCGTCCCGGCGATGGCGTTGTCGATCGGCAAGAGCCCGAGGTCGGCCCGGCCAGACAGCACCGCGTGGGCGACCGCGCGGTACGACGAGCAGCCCAGCGGTGCGAACGCGACGCCGCGCCGCGCCGCGTACGCCTCGAGCACCGCGTGCGAGTACGAGCCTTCGATCCCCTCGAAGGCGGCAGTGAGCGTCAGGGTCGCGGGCCGGGGGTCGCCGGATGCGGGCTGGGCGCTGATCATCGTGCTCTCCAGGAAAGAACAAGAGCCTCTCGCTCGGCGAGGGGCTCTTGCTGTTCGGTCCCGACGGACTCGTTTTACGGCAAAGGCCTACCGCGCCGGAGCGCATCGCGCGAGGCGTAAAAATAGCGGTAGGACCAGGTCGCAAGGGCCATCGTTGGACGGTCTTACCACGACCGGCGCCCCGGAGTCAACAAAGCAAGCGTTTACCCCTCTTAGGCGAGTCGGAAAGCACCCTAGGATGGAAGGTCGTTGAGGTAGATGACTCCCAGCTCGCGTTCGACGCAGCAGACGAGGGCTTCGACGTGGCTTTCATCGGACGTGACGATCGTTGCGCGCATCGGGCTCGCGGCGGCTGTTGCCACGACGATTGCGTCGATCGTTTCGTTCATATCGGCCGCGCGCAGCATCCGGCCCGCTTCTTTGGCGATGCGCATCGTCGTGTCGACGACGACACGTTCCGCGCCGCCAAGTGCCTTGAGCGCGCGATCGTATCGCGCGTTATGCCGAGTGTCGCCGTAACATTCGGCGAGGACGACGACCGGGACACAGATGAAGCCGCCGTCGCGGGTGATGTTTCCCAGCAGTCGCCGCATCCGTGCGTCGTCAGATGCCAGGGCGCCGAGGGCTCCGCTATCGAGGACGAAGAGTTCGCTCAAGAAGCAGCGGCGCGCTCGTCGAGACGCGGATCCCAATCGATCACGCGTACCGCTTGCCCGTCGATGGCCACCCTCGGGTGGCGGCCGAGGATCACCTCGAGCAGGACGTTTTCCGTCAGCGCGCAGCGTTGCAGGCCGAAAAGATCGACGCCGTCTCCACGCGAGATCGCCTCGACTTCGGCCCGAACAGCCGGCGCTTGCGCAAATGCGTCCACGATGCGGCGGCGCAGCTTGGCGACGCGTGCGCGATCGAACCGCCCGGCGTAGGCTGCGTCCGTGGCGTCGGCCACGTCGGCCGGGATGCGGCCGACTCGCTGTTCCGCTTCGCCGAGATATTCTTGGACGGCCTCAGCCTGCAGACGATGCTCGAGCGCCTCGTTCAGAAACGCCGAAAGCTCGCGCTTTCCGACCCGGCGCCGCACCTCGGACAACAGGTCGTGATCGAGGCTGAGCGAGACCTTTTCCTTGGGTGGCATCGCCTTATCCTACCATAAGTAGGAAAGGCGGCAAAGCGTAAGCGCGCTTGCAGCGCGGGGAGAAACCGCGGTGGTAGCCTGGACGTTGTGATGAACGTGCATCGGTTTTGGAAGATCCTCCCCCTCGCGCTGGCCGTCCTCATGGGCGCCGCCGGCGTCAGCCCCGCCCAGGCGGCGCCCCGCCAGGAGAAGGCCGTCTTGGCCGGCGGCTGCTTCTGGGGCGTGGAGGCCGTGTTCGAGCAGCTTCGCGGCGTGAGCAACGTCGTTTCGGGGTTCTCGGGCGGCAACAAGACGACCGCGCACTACGAGGTCGTGAGCACCGGCATGACCGGGCACGCGGAGTCCGTCGAGATCACCTACGACCCGAGCCAGATCTCGTACCGCCAGCTGCTCGACGTGTACTTCACCGTCGCGCACGACCCGACGCAGCTCGACTACCAAGGGCCGGACCACGGTTCGCAGTACCGCTCGTCGATCTTTTACATCGGCGACGAGCAGAAGCGCGTCGCGGAAGCCGCGATCCGCGAGCTGACCGCAAAGCACGCCTACAGCGCGCCGATCGTGACGAAGGTCGTGCCGTTCGTCGCGTTCTATCCGGCCGAGGCGTACCACCAACACTACCTCGTGCACCATCCCGACGAGCCCTACATCGTCTACAACGATATGCCCAAGCTTAAAGCGCTTCACGAGCGCTTCCCGGCTCTCCTCAAGGCGCATACATAGGGGCGCGTACCTAGGGCACCTGAGGAACCGTTTCACTTCTGCCAAGCTGCTGCCGTCCAACTGCGCAGGCGAACGATCCTTATGATAAAACCGCTCTACTAACAAAATAGGAGGTTGGGGTTGGAGTGGGGCCACGCAGGGTCGTCAGCTGCTTCGTAAGCTGCGAACTCCGGGCGCGACTCAGGATGACGAGCCGGCCCTTACGGTGCGCCGGCTGACCGGCGCGGGGTCGGTCCGTGACGCGGTGCTGTGGGCGGCGCGCTACTTCGAGCGCGCGCTCGAGAGCGATCCGACGTTCGCCCTCACGCGCCACTTCCTCGATCGCACCACGCACCGCCGCGCGTCCCGCGCATCATCATGCGCGCGTATGCGAAGCTGGGGCTGGGCGAGCGGTCCGACGCGATCACGAGCTTCGCGCGGCCGTCGAGAGTACGAGCTGTGGACGGTGCTGCTCCCGCTGTCCCGGATCTTCTACGACCTGCGGACGGACCAGTCGTTTCGCGCGCTCGTGCCGGTGGCCGTCGCCCGCTGAGCAGGCCGGTGGATTACGTGGACAACTCGGTGTAGCCT
>JALZBE010000065.1 GCA_030947665.1 Vulcanimicrobiota bacterium
CCTCGAGTCCGGCGGGCAGGTCGATCGCGACCGAGCCGAGGCCGGGACCTTCCTGATCGGCGACCAGGGCCAGCGCGCGCGCCATGCTGCCCCACCGCGAGGGCAGCTCGTCGCCGAGCACGGCCACTGCACCCGTCGTGACGAGACCCAGCCGCGGTGCGGTGCCGGGCGGCGCAGCGGTGAGCCGGCGCCCGAGCGCGAGCAGGTCGCACCAGCCATCTTCCCCGTCCGCGCCGTCGGGCGGTGCGACGAAGACGATGCGCTCGGCGCCGTCCGGCCATGGGGCCTCGTCGTCGGCGCGGGAAACGTCGCCGCCGGCGGTTCGAATTGCGTCCGCGAGCGCCTGCGCGACGGGACCGTCCGAACCGCACAGCAACCAGCGCCCACCGCGCACATCAGGTTCCGCAAGGCTGCGATCGTCGCGCAGCCAGCGCTCGCGCCAGAGTTCCCCGGCGGGCTCGGGAGCGGCGGACGGCATCGCGGGCACGGCCCAGAACCGTTGCGGCGCGAGCGGGTACCCGGGGAGCGCGACCCGGCGCGGTTCGGCCGGAGCGTGAAGGGCGTCCCAGTCGATCGAAACGCCGGCACACCACAGTTCGCCGACGGCGTCGAGCACGCGACGTTGCGCCGAGCCTCCGTCACGGCTGCCGAGGGTTGCGATCGAGCGCAAGCGGTTGGTGACGGCCGGATGCGAACGGGCCAGCCCGCTGAGCGCGCGGCCCGGCCCGACCTCGACAAAGACCCGCGCAGGTTCCGCCGCGAGCGTGTCGACGACGTCCCCGAACGCCACCGGCTTTCGGATCTGCTCGCTCCAGTAGTCGGCGCTCGTCATCTCACCGGCGCGGAGCCACGTGCCGGTCAGGCCCGAGGCGATCGCGCACCGCGGCGGCCGCATCGGCACGCGCGCAACGGCGGCGGCGAACTCCGGCACGATCGGTTCGACCAGCGCCGAATGAAACGCGTGCGAGGTGTTCAGCAGCCGGGCGGCGACGCCGCGCGTTTCCAGCGCGCGACGCAGATCGTCGATCGCTTCGCACGTGCCGGCGGCCACCGACAGCGACGGGCTGTTGGCGGCCGCGATCGACGCACTCGAGGGGAGCAGCGTGGCGAGCTCGGGCGCCGACAGCTCGACCGCGAGCATCGCACCCGGTGCGCAGCGCTGCATCAGGTTTCCGCGCAGCGCGACGAGCCGGACCGCATCTTCGGGTTCGAAGATCCCGGCGACGGTTGCGGCGACGAACTCGCCGACGCTGTGGCCGGCGACGGCCTGCGGCCGCACACCCCACGCGAGGAGTTGCACGGCCAGCGCGTACGAAGCGATGAAGATCGCCGGCTGCGCGAATTCGGTTCGCTGAAGCTGGGCGTCGGCGTCGGAGCGGTCGCAGTGCGAAAAGGCGAGCGCGCGCAGCACCGACGCCGTGTCGCCGTCGAGTGCGGCGAGGCAGCGTTCCACGGCCTGCGCGAACTGCGGACACGCCGCCTCGAGATCGGCAGCCATCGCCGGATATTGCGCGCCTTGTCCAGGGAACAGAAGCGCGATCGCCGGCGGCCCGGCCGCGCCTGCGATATCGCGCCGGCCGTTCTTCGGCACCTCCGCGCGCAGACGCCGGATCGCGTCGTCCGCTCCATCGACCGTGAACGCGCGCCGGAGATCGAACGCGCGGCGCCCGACCTGCAGCGTGTAGGCGACGTCGGCGAGCGCTTCGGCATTGGGGCCGACCCGCTCGAGATCGTTGGCGAGCCGCGCTCGCATCGCGTCCAGCGCTTCCGGCGTTCTCGCCGAGAGTGTGAGGATCTGTTCCGCGCGCGGTGCCGGCCCCGCCGGAACGGGCGGCGCCTGCTCGAGGACCAGATGGACGTTGGTCCCACCGATTCCGAACGAACTCACGCCGGCACGACGAACCACGCGCGGGCCACCCCAGCCGCGCACCTCGGTATTTACGTAGAACGGCGATTCGTCCAGGCAGAGGCGATCGTCGGCCTGCTCGAAATAGGGGCTCGGCGGCAGTACCCCATGCTCGACCGCCAACGCGGCTTTGATCACGCCGCCGACCCCGGACGCCGCGTCCATGTGGCCGACGATCGCCTTGATGGACCCAATGGCGCAGCTGCCCACCGGGGGCCACGCAGAAGGTTCCCCCCGTCGGAACGCGCGGGTGAGGGCGCCGATCTCGACGAGATCGCCGAGCGGTGTCCCCGTGCCGTGCGTCTCCACGTAGCCGATCGAGGACGGGTCGATGCCGGCGGCTGCGTGTGCTGCCTCGATCACCGCGCTCTGCCCGTCGACGCCGGGTGCGGTGAAGCCGACCCGCGCGGCGCCGTCGTTGTTGACGGCGCTCGCCAAGATCACGGCGTGGATCGTGTCGCGATCGGCCACCGCGTCCGCCAGCCGTTTGAGCACCACGACGCCGATGCCGCCCGCGGGCACGGTCCCGCCGGCCGAACGGTCGAAGGGGCGGCAGTGTCCGTCCGCCGACGTCACCCCGCCCGCCTGGGCCAGGTATCCGCCGGCGTCCGGCAGGCTGAGGGACGCTCCGCCGGCCAGCGCGAGCGCCGCCTCACCGCGCCTGAGCGACTCGCAGGCGAAATGGATCGCGACGGCCGAGGTCGAGCAGGCGGTCTGCACCGTGATCGCGGGACCGGTCAGGCCCAGCTTGTAGGCGACGCGGGATGCGAGATAATCCTTGTCGGCGGCCAACAGCGCTTCGTATGCGGCAGCCGGATCGCGCAGCCCGCCGTCCGCGTTCAGGAGCCGCAGCGCGTACGCCGACAGGCTCGTGCCGCCGAACACCGCCACCGGTCCGCGGCACCGCTCGGGATCTTGGGCGGCGTGCTCGAGCGCCTCCCAGGCGCAGGTGAGGAACAGCCGCTGCTGGGGATCGAGCGCGGTCGCGTCCGCCGGGGTGAAGCCGAAAAACGCCGCGTCGAAACGATCGATGTCGCGCGGCGCCGCGACGGCTGCGACGAAGCGCGGATCGTCGAGCAAACCCGGATCCACGCCGCGTGCCAGCAGCTCCGCGCGATCCGGCCGATCGATGACCTCCCGGCCGCTCAGGATGGCGCTCCATAGCGCATCGATGCCGTCCGCGCCCGGAAAGCGGCCCGCCATCCCGACGATCGCGATCCCGCTCTCGTCGGCGTGCGCGGACGCGCGGTTCGCGACCGGCGCGCGCGCTGCCGGGGCGCGCGCCACGTGTTCCGCCAGCGCGCGGACCGTCGGGAAACGGAACAGATCGAGCACGGTGAGCGACGGAAACGTCGCGCTAAGGGCCGCATGCACGCGAATCAGCCCGAGCGAGGTGCCGCCGAGCTCGAAGAACGTCGTCGTCACGTCGACGGCGCCCAGACCGAGGACGGCGCACCACGCTTCGGTGACGAGGCCTTCGACCTCACCCGACGGGGCGACGGCGGGCAGCGCCGGCCGCGGTGCCGGCGCAGGCAGTGCCCCGCGGTCGAGCTTCCCGCTGGAGCTCACGGGGAGTTGCGGCAGCACCGTGATCGTTGCCGGGATCATCCACTCGGGAAGCCCGCGCGCGAGCGCGTGGCGGAGTTCCGTGATATCGGGCGCGATCGTTCCCTCGGGAACGACATACGCCGCCAGCACCGCGTCGCTCGCGTCGCGTCCGCGAACGGCGCACGCAGCCGCGGCGATCCCGGGCTGCCGTGCGAGTGTCGCCTCGATCTCGCCGAGCTCGATCCGGTAGCCGCGCAGCTTTACCTGGCCGTCGAGCCGCCCCAGAAACTCCAGCGAGCCGTCGGCGCGGTAGCGCGCGCGGTCGCCGGTACGGTAGATCCGTCCGCTCCCCGCGAACGGATCGACCCCGAAGCGCTGCGCCGTCAATTCGGGCTGGCCGACGTAGCCGAGCGCGACCTGAAGGCCGCCGATGACCAGCTCGCCCGGTATGCCGACCGGAACCTGTGCGCCGAGCGGATCGAGCACGTACATCCGCGTGTTCGGAACCGCGAACCCGATCGGCGGCGTGCGGCGGCCGCCGGGCGGAAGAGCATCCCAGGCGGTGACGTCGATCGTCGCTTCGGTCGGTCCGTAAAGGTTGTGCAGCGTGGCGGAGAGGCCGCGGGCGAAAAAGCGCCGCTCGGTCTCCGCGCCGAGCGCCTCACCGCTGACGAACACGCGGCGCAGCGATGCGCAGCGGACCGGATCGGCCGCGGGCAAGAACGCGTCGAGCATCGAGGGGACGAAGTGGCAGACGGAGATCCGGTGCGCTGCGATCAACGCGGCGATCGAATGCGGGTCGCGATGCGCACCGGGCGGTGCGACGACGAGTTCCGCCCCCGTTGTCAGCGGCCAGAAGAACTCCCACACGGAGACGTCGAACGAGGCGGGCGTCTTTTGCAGCACCCGGTCGCCGGGTCCGATTTCGTAGAACGACTGCATCCACAGCAGCCGGTTGACCAGGCCCGCGTTCGCCACGACCACACCCTTCGGGCGCCCGGTCGACCCCGAGGTGAACAAGATGTACGCGGGTGATTCACCGTCTGCGAAGACCGCCGAAACGCTCGCATCCGGCAACGGATCGTCGAGATCGAGCAACGGCGTCGCGCCGCCGGCGCGGCTGCGCGTCGAGCCGTTCAGGATGGTGACGGCGGGACGAGCATCGGCGAGCATGACGTCGATCCGCGCGGCCGGCAGATCGGGGTCGAGCACCACGAAGGGACTGCCGGCGTACGCCGCCGCGACGAGCGCGACGACCAACTCGAGGGAGCGCTCCAAGCACACGCCGACCGGCGCGCTGACCGCGGCGCCGCGCGCCTGCAGCGCCGCCGCGAGCCGGCCGGCGCGAGCCTCGAGTTCCGCGTAGGTCAACGTCCGGTCGCCGAACGTAACCGCCGGTGCGTGCGGCGTCCGCGCCGCCTGCGCGATCAGGTGTTCGCGTATCGTGGCGGGCCGATCGAAATCGACCTCGGTATCGTTCCAGAACTCGATCCACTCCGCTTCTTCGGGCGTGAGGAGCGGGAGCTGCGCGATCTCCCGATCGGGGTCGGCCAGCGCGCCGTCCAGCAGCAACCGGAGATGCTGCTCCATCCGCTCGATCGTATCGGCGTCGTAGAGCGCGCTGCGGAACACGAAGGCAGCGTCGACGCGATCGCGCCGCTCGTCGACATAGAGCGCGAGATCGAACTGCGCGAACCCCGGGTCAATCGGTATCGGCCGGGCCCCGCGATGCGCTTGCACGGCGTCCGCTCCGATGTCCGCACCGATGTCCGCGCGGTGCGACGCGAGCACTTGGAAGACGGGATTACGCGTGACGTCGCGCGGGAGCTGCAGCGCGTCGACGAGTTCCTCGAACGGGAGTTCCGCGTGCGCCTGCCCGTCGAGCAGCGCTGCATGAACGATGCGGACGAGCGCGCGAAACCCCATCGGGGCAGCGAGGTCGAATCGGATCGGAAGGACGTTGACGAAGCAGCCGATGACGCCCTCGAGCGAGCGCCGCGGGCGGTTTGGAACCGGAACGCCGATCGCAAAGTCGGATTGCCCGCTGTAGCGGGCCAGCAGCAGCGCGAAGGCCGCAAGCAGCACCGCGAAAACGCCGGCGTTCTCGCCGCGCGCGAGGTCGGTGATGGAACGGAGCAGGTCGCGGTCGAGGCTGAAGTCGAGCCTGCGTCCCTCGAAGGAGAGTTCCGGCGGTCGTGGGCGATCGGCCGGCAGTTCGAGCGGCGTGACCCCCGACAGCTGCGCTTTCCAGTACTCGAGCAGCGCGGCGCGCCGGTGTTCGAGGCGGTCGCTCTGCCACGTGGCGTAGTCCGCGTACTGCACCTCGACGGCCGGGAGATCGAGCGGCCGGCGATCCTCGAGCGCGCGGTAGGTCGCGAGGATCTCGCGCGCCATGATGTCGACCGACCACCCGTCCGCGATGATGTGGTGCAGCGTCACGAAGATGACGTGACGGTCCGGCGCGAGGCGCACGAGGCAGAGCCGCGCGAGCGGCGCCTCGCTGAGATCGAACGGTGTGCGCGCTTCCTGTTGTCCGAGGCGCACCAGCTCCGCTTCGCGCAGCGGTTCCGGCAGATGCTCGAGGTCGACGATCGGCAGCGCGATTCCCTCGGCCGGCATCACGATCTGCATCGGAATGCCGCCGTCGTGTGCGATCCGCGTCCGCAGACTCTCGTGCCGGCGCTGCGTCTCGGCGATCGCGCGGCGCAGCACTTCGTGATCCAGCGGTACGTCGATCGCGTAGGCGCCGAAGATGGAGTAGGCCGCGGCGGCGGGATCGAGCTGCTGCAGGAACCACAGGCGCTGCTGCGCCGATGAAAGCGGAAGCGGGCCGCCGCGCGCGACGGAGGGAATCGGCTCGTCCGGCTCGATGGCCGTCGGCTGTGCTGCGAGTTCACGGAGGTGCGTTGCGAGCGCGCCGAAGGTCGGCGTGACGAACACGTCGCGCAGCGGCAGCTGAACCTCGAGCCGCTCACGCACCGCGCCGACCAACCGTGTCGCGAGCAGCGAATGGCCGCCGGCGAGAAAGAAATCGGTCGCATCGTCCGGCGCTGCGCCGAGCAGTTCCATCCAGATCGCTGCGAGCGCTGCAGCGATGTCGGGTCGACCGGAACGCGTTGGGACCGGTCCGTCCGACGGCGTGACTGCCCGTGCGGCGAGCCTGGCACCGAGCGCCAAGGGAGCTTCCGGGAACGTGCTGATCTCGTGCAGCACGCGCGCGAACGCGTCGAGGATCCGCTGGGCGGTCCGCGGCTCGAACAGTTCGGTACTATACTGCAGCGTCGCGTCGAGCCGGTCACCGTCACGCAGCAGCTCCAAGCTGAGTTCGACCCGTGCGCTTCCCGTCGAGAGCGGGAGCGGTTCGACGCTCAAACCCGGGATCGAGGCCGTCGCCGGGCGCTCGTCGAAGGTGAAGAATGTTTGCACGAGCGGCGAACGCCACGCGCTGCGTTCGATTCCGAGCTCGTTGACGAGGACGTCGAACGGCGCCGCTTGGTGCGCGAGCGCGCCGACGACCGCGTCGCGCATGTGGGCGAGCAGCTCGCCGAAGGTGTCGCAGCCTTTCAGATCGACGCGCAGGACGACGGAGTTCGCCAGCAGCCCGACGACGCGTTCGAGATCGGCGGCCTGACGGTTGGCGACCGGAGTCCCGATGCAGAGATCGGTTTGGGAGCACAGCTGGGACAGCACGATCGCATACAGCGCGGCCCACGCGACGAACGGCGTCGTGCCGTGTGCGCGCGCGTACGACTCGAGCGCGCACACCTGCGCGGGGTCGAGAACGGTGCGACGTTCGGCCCCGGCCTGGGTCGGCGCGAGCGGCGGCGGCCGGTCGAGCGGAAGTGCCAGCGCCTGCGCCCCGGCGAGACGGTCGCGCCAAAACGCGAGATCGTCGTCGGCCGCCTCCCGGTTCTCGTCCAGCCACGCGGCGACGTCACCGAACTGCAGGACGTGATCCGGCAGCGGCGCGAGCGGCTCGCCGGTCTGGCGACGATACAGGTGCGCAAGCTCCTCGACTAGCACGGCGATCGACGTGCCGTCGGCGACCGCGTGATGGATCGCGATCAGCAGCGCGTGGTCCGCGGCGCCGAGCCGCAGCAGCGATGCGCGCAGCAGCGGCGGCGAACGCAGATCGAAACGCTCGCGCGCGTCGGCGGCGAAGCAGGTGAGCAGCTCGGTCTCGCGCTGCGCGGCAGAGAGATCTTCGAGCGAGGCGCGCGCGAGCCGAAAATCGCAGCGCTCCTCGACCACCTGAGCGGGTTCGCCCCGATACATCCGGATCGCCGTTCGCAGCGCTTCGTGGCGGGCGATCAGATCCTGCAGCGCGCGTTCGAGTGCGCTCGGGTCGAACGGTCCGCGAATGCGGAACGCGGCCGCGATCGTATACCCGGCCCCGATGCCGTACTGCTCCATGAACCAGAGCCGTCGTTGGGTGGAGGTCGTCGGGAAGACGATCAGGTCGGCCGTTTCGTCCGACGTCGGGCGTTCCATCAGGTCGCGATCTCGGTCGCGGCCTCGCCGGTGATGCTGCCGCGGCGAACGCGGCGCGCATCGCGCGCGACGCGAGGAATCTCCGTCGGACGATCGGCCAACCCGGTAGCGTCCGCGGCGTCCGCCGCCGCCACGAGCTCGGCGAGCCCGGCGACGGTCGGCCGCTCGAAGAACGCGCGTACGGGGACATCGGCACCGCAGCGTTCGCGAACCGCGAGGATGAAGCGCAACGCTTGGACCGAATGGCCGCCGGCCTGGAAAAAGTCCTCATCGCGCGCCGCCGGCGGCTGGCCGAGAATCGTCGCCCAGATCTCGGCGAGCTGTGCCTCGAGCGCGGCGTTTGAGGCCGCCGCGAGCGGCGGCGGGTCGGGCTGCGGAGCCGGGGCGGGCGCAGCCTGGAGTTCGGTCGCGTTCCGCTCGGCTGCGATGACGGCGGTCGGATCGGCGGCCACGGTTTCCGCCCAACGGATCAAGTCCGACACCAGCCGAGCGGCTGCGTCCGGGCTGAAAAGCCGCGTGTCGACGTCGATGTCGAGCTGGATCGGCGTGCCCGGACCCAGATCGAGCGCGTTGATGGTGATCGGGAACTTCGCGCCGACGATCGGCGTGGGCAATGCGCGCACGCCGGCGTCATCACCGGAGCTGCGCCGGCGGTCCAGGTTCACGACCACGTCGACCAGCGGGGCACGGCCCGGCGTCCAGCCGACGTCCAACGACCGCAGCAGATCGGCGAACGCGAAGTCCTGGTGCTCCAGCGCTTCGCGGACCCGGTCGCTCGTCGCTCGCAGGAACGCGTCGAACGGTTCCGCCTCGCGATGCGTCGAGCGCAGGACGGCGACGTGTGCCGCGTAGCCGACCGCTCGCGCGAAACGCGCGTCGTCGCAGCGCCCGGAGACGCCGAAGCCGATGAGGAGGTCGTTCTGTCCGCCGATCCGGTGCAGATACGAGGACGTCAGCGCGAGCAGCACCACGAACGGCGTCGCGTTGGCGGTTCGGCCGATCTCGTCCAATCGCGCGCGGAGTCGCACCTCGAGCGCCGCGGTCACCCGCAGCCCGGTCTGCGCGGCGCCGGGCTGCGC
>JALZBE010000431.1 GCA_030947665.1 Vulcanimicrobiota bacterium
TACCGATCCGGCGAGCCGCGCCCGATGAAGTTCGCCGCATCGTCATCGGCCGTCGTTCTCGCCGCCGCGCTGCTGGCCGCTTGTGGGGGCGGCGGTGGAACGTCGCCGGGCGGGCCCGTTCCAAACCCGCTTGCACCCGCGCCGCAAGGTGCGCAATCGGTCGGCCTCACGTTCAGCGGCACGCAAACGCTCGCCAAGGTCCGGCGCCCGCAAGACCTCGCATCCGTCCCGGTAACGATCAGCGTCGGCGGCGTCGTCGTCGGAACCGGCACGCTCGACGGCAACGGGCACGCGAAGATCAAGCTCACCGCCGCGGTCCCCCCGGGCAGTACGATCACGGTCACCGCCGGGCATCTCACCGTCACCGCGACGCTCGCCATGGGCACGCAGAGCACCGCCATCCTCATCACGGTGAACGCCGACGGCACCATCAGCGTCAAGAGCGCGGGCGACCCGAACGACAAAGGCGTCGTCGATCCCAACGATCCCGAACAAGAAGACGCGACCGAGGACGGACACGGCAACGTCACGTCGATCACCGCGACGGGCGGCAACGTGCTGCCTGCGAACGCGCCGTTCACGCTGACGCGCACCTGCACCACGCTCACGCTGACGCCGGTCGGTTCCGCCGCCGCGTTCATCAAGTTCGAAGAAAAGGGTTCGGACGGAGAATCCGACGATGCCGGTCGCGTGAAGTTCGAAGGCGCGTTCACCGGGCCGCTGACGTTCGCGATCTCCGCGGCATCCGCGCGGCTGCACGTCGAGATCTTCGACGCCCAACATCACCGCCTGATCGAGGTCAAAGCGCCGATCGGCGCGTTCACGAGCGGTACCGCCACCGGCGCGAGCCCGTGCCCGTCACCCAGCGCAACGGCGAGCGCATCTCCCGGGCCGAGCGCATCGCCCGAGCCGAGCGAATCACCGCATGCGTCACCGCCACCCACCGCCGTCCCGTCGGCGACCCCCACACCACGCTGACGAGGTAGCGACCGGCAACGGCGGCGAGTCCTTCGCGGACTCGCCGCCGCTCCGCGTCGCGAAATGCCGTCAGCCGCTGATCTCCGCCACGACTTCCGTCATGAGCGCGAGCACGAAGCCCGCCGCGAGCATCGAGGTCGACGTGATCGTGAGCCCGCTGCGTTTGAGCACGCCCCACAACTCGCCGACGACGAACACCAGCGCGCCGACCGCGGTCATCAAGAACAGCGCGGAGAGCGTCGGCGAGGAGAACCGGTAACCGATCATCGTGCCCAGAAACGTCGGCCCGCCCGCGACCAATCCCGCGAGCCCGATCTGACGCCACGTCGCGGGGATGCCGCGGCCGGCGAGCGGCGCGGCGATGCCGAACCCCTCCGTGGCGTTGTGCAGCGCGAAGCCGATGATGAGGCCGAACGCGATCGCGGTCGCGCCCGATGCGGCCGACGCGCCGATCGCGAGCCCTTCGGCGAAGTTGTGCGCACCGATGCCGATCGCGATCATCGCCGCGATCACGAGCGGTTTGTCCGCGGACGACGACGCGCCGGACTTCGCGAACCGCGTCGCGAGCGCGCCGAGCCCGACCAATCCGATCAGCAGCCCCGCGACGTACGCGAACAGCATCGCGAACGGGAGCGGCGCCGGCGCGCCGTGTCCGGACATGCCGCGCTGCCAGCTCGCGAGCGAACGCACCAGCGGCGTCGTCGCGTTGCCCGCGATCTCGACGATCAAGTAGACGAGGATGCCGATCGCGAGCGCGTTCAGCGCGGCGACGACGCTGGGCGAAAGCCGCCGTGCCCGCGCGATCGGTAAACCGAGGAAGATGGTGAGGCCGGCGAACGCGCCGAGCAGCGCCGTCGTCATGAACGACAGCGGCCCGCGCGGGTTGCCGTTGGACGCATTCGGCATGTGCATCCGCATCGCGGCGTTCATCGCGTCGAGGCGCTGCGGGGTCCCCGCATAATGGATCGTGGTGACGAGGCCGTCCGGCATGCCCGCGGAGTCCTCGGTGTGGTCTAGGACGTGGCAGTGCACCAGCCAATTACCGGGCTGCGCGTTCGCGGTGATCAGCGTGTCCACACGCTGTCCGGGCCCGAGCAACACCGTATCCTCGACATCGCGTGCCGCGACGGGCTGCGCGTCGCGCGCGATCACGATCATGTCGTGACCGTGCGTGTGCATCGTGTGCATGTTCTCCGACGACATATTGATCCACCGAACGCGCACGCGCTCGCCTTTACGCACCTCGATGGGCGTCGTCGCCGGATACTCCTTGCCGTTGATCGTGTGGTGGCTTTCGGTGACCGTCTGAATCGCCCACGATGAAAGAAACTCCACGTCGTCGCGCTGCGCGCGTTCTTCGGGCCGCGGATGCGCCGGTAGCACGACGATCGCGCCGTACAGCCCGCTATCCACCATCGCCTCGTTCGCATGCGAGTGGTAGATGAACGTCCCGGCCTGCTGCGCGGTGAACGAATACCGGAAATGCCCGCCCGGCTCCACCGATGATTGCGAGATGCCCGCGACGCCGTCCATCGCATCGGGCCCGCCGTGGATGCCGTGAAGGTGGATGGTGTCCGGCACGCTCATCGCGTTGCGAAAATCGATGACGACGCGCTCGCCCTCACGAACCACGAGGGTCGGGCCCGGGACGACGCCGTCGTACGTCTTCGCCATGACCGTGAGGCCGGGCTGAAGCGTCCAGGGCGCCTCGCGCGCGACGAGGTCGAACGTGACCGTCCCGCCCGCCCGCCGGGGCACCGCGCCGAACGTGCCGTCCTCACGGCGCACGAGCCGCGACTCGCCCGGCAGCGGCGTCGCCCGCGGGATCGGTCCCCGCAGGGGTTGGAGGCCCACGGTGGTCGGATCGACGCCCGTCGCGAGCGTATCGGCGTCGGCCGACGCGACGGCCGGAACGAGGAGCAAGACGATCAAGATGAGCAATGCCGTCAATGCTTCTGAGGCGCGGCGAAGTCGGCAATGAGGCACGCCTAACATGGTACACCATGAAGGCCACGACTTCCGTCAACCCGACTCAACCGCGCACACCAGAACTCCGGCGGCATCGGCCTAGGAGATTTTCCCCGTCACCTGGGCCGGGCCCGTGCGGGCCGGTGACCCGCCGGCCGGCTCCTCCGTGATGCCGATGCGGTGCGCGCCGGCCAGCACGTCGCCGGGGACGACCAAGACCTCGAGGCCGTCGCTCGTGCGGTGAAGCATGCCGGGTGAACGAACGTCCGAACCGCGTACCCAGACTTGGTATCCGCGACCCGCCGGCGGCGGCGGAAGCCCGCTCACGACAATTGCCGAGCGCTGCGCGCCGCGGCCGACGATCGCGGTGCCGTGTGCGGAGGTTCCGGCCAGCGCGACTTCGCGCGGTTGCGCGGCGATCATCTCCGCGATCGCGACCACGTCTGCATCCGCACGCGCCGGCCCGCTCGTCTGTCCGACGGCAATTCCGAGGATCGCAGCGGCCGCAGTCGCCGCGCTCCACCGG
>JALZBE010000066.1 GCA_030947665.1 Vulcanimicrobiota bacterium
GCGCCGCCTCCCGCGCGCCCAGCTCGTCGAGCGCACCGATGGTCGCACGGACGCCGGCCGCGTCGAGCTCCGTCCCGCGCGCGTACGCGGCGGCGATGGTGTCGCGCGCAGGCGACGGCGGGCCCGCGAGCGCCCAGACGACCGGGAAGGTCCACTTGCGTTTGGCGAGGTCGCCGCACGGCTTGCCGGTGGTCGCCGAGTCGCCCCACGTCCCCAGGATGTCGTCCTCGATCTGGAACGCGACCCCGTACGCGTGCCCCATTCGCGCGTAGGCGCCCGAACGCTGGGCGTCCGAGCCGGCCGCGAGCGCACCCAGCTCGCAGGCCGCGCCGAAGAGCGCGGCCGTCTTGCCGCCGATCATCGCCCGGTAGTCCGCCATCGTCACCCGCGGTTCGCTTTCGAAGGCAATGTCCCGTCCCTGGCCGTTGCACATCGCGAGGTGCGCGGCGAGCAGGACCCGGTTCATCGCGAGCTTGCGGTCCGGCGGAGCGGGACTCTCGTCGAGCAGGGTCAGGTAGGCGACGGAGCAGAGCGCGTCGCCCGCGTTGATGCCGTGCGCCGCGCCGTAGCGGGCCCACAGCGTCTCGCGGCCGCGCCGCAATTTGTCGCCGTCCTCGATGTCGTCGTGGATCAGCGAGAACTCGTGGATGATCTCGACCGCGCACGCGGCGGCGAGCGCCTCGCCGGCCCCGCCGCCCTCTTCTGCGGCCACCTCGAACACGAGCCGGGACCGCAGCCGCTTGCCGCGCCGATTCGAAGCCCCGTCTTCCCCGAAGCCGAAATGGTAGCGGATCTGCGCGCCCGTCGCGGAGCCGTCGTCGAACCGCATGACCGCCCGTTCGAGGGCGGCTTCGAGGCTATCCAGGGAGGGCGGAGGCGAGTGCATCCATCCGGTCCGCGACCCGATCGACCAGCCAGCCCGGCGTGGACGCACCCGACATCAGCCCCGCGGTGCCGACGCCCGCGAACCATCCCGCTTGCAGCTCGTCGGGGCCCTCGACGTGAAACGCCCGCGCGCCGTTGATGGCGGCCAGCTCGGCGAGGTGCTTGGTGTTCGCCGAAGTCTTGCCGCCGACGACGACCATGACCTCGACCTCGCGCGCGAGCGCCTCCACCTCGCTCTGGCGGTTCTTGGTGTCCGTGCAGATCGTATTGATCGCGCGAACTTCGTAATACTTGTCGCTGAGCTTGCGCACGATGTCCGTGAAGCCGGGCCCGTTCCAGGTCGACTGCACGACGACGCCGACGCGGCTGGCGCGCGGCAGCGCGTCGACGTCCTCGGCCTTGGTGATGCACCACGCGCCCGGCACGTGCGAGAGCGTCCCTTTGACCTCCGGGTGGTCAGGGTCGCCGACGACGATGATCTTGTAGCCCTCGGCGCGGAGCTTCTCGGCCTGGACGTGGATCTTCGTGACCATCGGGCACGTGGCGTCGATAACGGTGAGGCCGCGCTCTTTGGCGGCATCGAGGACCTCGACCGGCAGGCCGTGCGCGCGCACGAACAGCGCCTCGGTGTCGACCTCGTCGATCGACGACGCGTTTTTGAGCCCCTTGGCGGCCAGCGACGCGACCATCTGGGGGTTGTGCACGACGTGGCCGAGCGTCGTGACGCCGGAGCCGAGCCGCTCGACGGCTTCTTCCGCCTTCTTGACCGTGATGGCGACGCCGAAGCAGAACCCCTGGGTCTTCGCTCGCTTGATGATCACCGATTGCTCTCCTCGAGCGTGCGGATCCGCTGCATGATCTCCGCCGCTCCCTTCTCCAGATCGTCTTCTTTGGACTGCCGGTTACGCACCACGTGCATCGGGTCGCCGAACACCACGGTTACCCTGCCGAACGGCCGCAGCCGGCGCGTCCCCACGATGGCGGCCGGGATGACCGGCGCCCCTGACGCCGCGGCCAGAAAGGCCGCCCCGCCCTTCTCGTCGTTGGTCCCGTTCACGTTACGGCCGCCCTCGGGGAAGATGCCGACGCAGCGCCCTTCCTTCAGCATGCGCAACGCCGCGCGCAGCGCGGCCGTTCCGCCGGACGCCCGGTCGACGGGGAACGCGTAGAGCCACGGCAGGATCGTCTTGAGGACCGGCATCGCGAACAGCTCTTTCTTGGCCATGTACGAGACCGGCCGCGGCAGCGCCGTGCCCAGGATCGGCGGATCGAAGTTGGAGATGTGGTTGGCGGCGACGATGACGCCGCCGTTGCGCGGGATCTTCTCCGCGCCGATGACGCGATAGCGGAACAGCAGCCGGAACAGCCGTCCCACGACGAAGTGCGCGAACGCGTAGAACGTCACGCGCGTGCGGCGTCAATCGCAGCGCGCATCTTGGCAACGACTTCGTGGGGCTGCATGTCGGTGGAGTCGATGGTGATCGCGTCGGCCGCCGCACGCAGCGGTGAGGCCGCGCGCGTCGAGTCGAGCCGGTCGCGCTCGACGATCTGCGCGCGCACTTGCTCCAGCGGCACGTCGAGCCCGCGGTCGTGGAACTCGGCTTGGCGGCGTCGCGCGCGCTCGTCGACGGATGCGGTGAGAAAGAACTTGTGGCGCGCATCGGGCAGAACGACCGTACCGATGTCGCGTCCGGCCATGACGACCGGCCCTTGCGCCGCGATCGCGCGCTGCCGCGCGACCAGATCGGCGCGAACCGCAGGGCGAGCCGCGACGGACGACACCGCCGCGGCAACATCGGGATCGAAGAGCCGTTCGCCGGTGTTGCGCCCGTCGACGATCACGCGATAACCGGCCGTCGTCGACGCATCGGTGACGATGGCGATCGTGTGGTGCGCGAGCATGTCGACGAGCCCCGATTCGCTGTCGAGGTCGACGCCGTTACGCAACGCGAGATACGCGACGGCACGGTACATCGCGCCGGTGTCGAGATAGAGGTGTCCCGTCTCGGCAGCCAAGATTTGACTGATCGTCGTCTTACCGGACGCTACCCAGCCGTCAATCGCTACGTGATCATTCATGGTCGGCGGTCGGTTGTTAGGGTTTGGCCCCTTTGCACCTTTGCCACGTCCGCCCTCAGACGGAGGTCGCGGAGTTAGCTCTGGCAAAAACAGACCGACGAATCGCCATCACTGGCAGTTTCGTTTCCATGCGCCGCAGCGGGGAGTCGGCATGATATCGATCCACGGGTCTACGAGCTATCGGGAATACAAACACGCAATGGCGTTCGCCGACCTCGTTCGCGTGTACGACCCTTCGCTCGACACATCGGGCGGCGCTCACCTTCACATCATTGCCCCCGTCCGCACGCCGGGCCAGAGACGGTCCGAGACCGATTTCGGCGTGCTCGCACATTTCGACCCGCCGATGTCGCATCGCGCGCCGGGCGGCGAGGTCGCCATCCACTCCTTCTTCACGCTCATCGAAGTCAAAGACACGCCGCACGTCGTCTTTGACGTCACCGCGCTTGACTATGTCGTAACGTACTCGGATGGCACGAGCGACGAGGTCTTGCGGCAGAGTCGCGAACAGCTGGAATCCGTACTGGAATACGGTAAGGCGCGCAAGCTGCCGATGCCCTTCGTGACCAATTTCGTATGGCTGCGGCAGACCGAGGCGACGAACATCCGGCCAGACGACGCGAACGTCTTCGGGCGCGGTCTCACGTTCCGGAGCTTTCTCGACCGGCTCATCACGATCAACACCCCGCGAAGGTGGAGCGACGGCACGCTGCATTTGCAGCGCAACGACGGCGAAAAAGTGCGCTCGCTCGTCGAAGAGCTTCGCCGGCCGCCACCCCAGACGCGCCTCGACCGGAAGCGTATCGACGCGCTGACGAGCAGCGAGCTTCCTCGCGCATGGCACGCAGACGTGGGCCGGCAGCAAGTCATCTTGTCCGGCCGCGGCGGTTCCGGAAAAACGTTCGCCCTACTCGAGCGCGCCGTCCGGATCACTGGCGACGACCCCACGAAACGGGTCGTCATTTTGACATACAACCACGCGTTGGTTTCCGATCTCCAGCGGCAACTCTACATCCTCGAGGACTCGGGCCGCCGGATCAACGTCGACGTGCGCAACGTCCATCATTTTCTGCTCGGCGTAGCCGCGAATTGGCGCTATTCCATACCGCGCGGTTCGGCGAATTTCGAGGACGCTTACAGGGACGTCATGAAGTCTCTTGCCGCCGAGTTCCGCGACGGCCGCATCGCGAATACCGCTTTACAGCAATTCATGAGCGGCAATGCTCGCGACTACGCCTTTGACTACGTCTTCATCGACGAAGGACAGGACTGGCTCGACAGTGAGCGGGACGTGCTGCACACGATGTACCCGGCGGGAGCGTTCGTCGTGGCGGTCGGCCGGGACCAGTTGGTGCGCCGGCGATCGGACTGCGATTGGGCCGCGGCGGCGCCGCGCGCCACGCGTCCCGTGACGCATCTGACGAAATGCCTGCGCATGGGCGCGGCATTGGCCGGTTTCGTCAACGATTTCGCGGTGGCGACTGGCGTCGACTCATGGAAGGTCAAGGAATCGACCACCGCGGCCGGCGGAGATGTCATCATCCTCGAGGGCGAGTTGCTAAAAGAGCCCAAGCACTTGCAGCGTCTAATCTCGCTCGCGGTCGACGTTGGAAACAAGCCGATCGACGTGCTGTGCTGCCTCCCCCCGTTTCATCACATCGACGACTTGGATCGGCACTCCGCAACGGAGCTCGTTGCGCGCGTACATGGATGGGGCCTCGACGTGTGGGACGGCACTGACCCGGACGTGCGCAAGATCGTGCCGTGGAGTGACAAGCAAGTTCGCTTTGTGCAGTACCCGTCTTCGCGAGGACTCGAAGGTTTCTCCGTGGTGAACGTGGCGATCGATCGATTTTACGATTGGAAGTATGCCGAGTGGCAGGATGAAGACTCGCGACTCATCGCAACGCCCGTTGCCGACCAGCATATCGCTGCGAGCCGTTTCGCCGCAGCCTGGTCGATCATCCCGCTGACACGTGCGATCCATACGCTCGTCCTCAACGTGGGCTCACGGACCACGCCGCTCGGCACCATCTTGTGGGATTTGCACCACCAGCTCGAAGGGGTGCAGTGGCATAAGCTCTAGCCGGAACACAGCGCGATCGTCCGACGAAGTGCCAGGCCCATGACACTCTGAAGCGCGAAGATATGCTCGTGGCCAAGGTGCGGTCGGTGTATTTTTGTACCGGGTGTGGGTTCGAGTCGGCGCGCTGGCTCGGGCGCTGTCCGTCGTGCGAGGCGTGGAACACGTTCGAGGACGCGCCCGTCGTCAAGCCCGCGAAGTCGGCGCAGGCGCGCGCAGTCGCGCCGCTGCGCGTCAGCGGGCCCGTTCCGCTGGCGCAGATCGACGACACGCGCGTCGCGCGGCGGCGCACCGGGATGGCGGAGTTCGACGCGCTGCTCGGCGGCGGTATCGTGCCTGGGAGCCTCGTGCTGCTCGGGGGTCCGCCCGGTGCGGGCAAGTCGACGCTGCTGCTGCAGCTGGCGACCACGCTCGCACGGCGCGGTGCGCGCGCGGTGTACGTGTGCGGCGAGGAGTCAGCCGCGCAGACGAAGCTGCGCGCGCAGCGCGTCGGCGCCGCCGAGACGCTGCTCGTCTTCCCGGAGACGAACCTGCGCGCGATCCTCGACGCGCTCGAACGCGATGTGCCGGAGATCCTCGTCATCGACTCCATTCAGACGATGTGGCTGCCCGACGTCGAGTCGTTCGCCGGCAGCGTGTCCCAGGTGCGTGACTGCACGCAAGTGCTCATGGAGTTCTGCAAGCGCACCGGGTGCGCCACGTTCGTCGTCGGCCACGTCACCAAGGACGGTGCGATCGCGGGGCCGCGGCTGCTCGAGCACCTCGTCGATACCGTTCTGTATTTCGAAGGCGATCAGTCCGGTGAGTACCGCATCGTGCGCGCGTACAAGAACCGGTTCGGCGGCATCGACGAAATCTGCGTGTTCTCGATGGACGACCGCGGCTTGCACGAGGTCGCCGATCCGTCGGCGCTGTTCTTGCACGGCCGCGGCCCGCGGCCCAGCGGCACGTGCGTCGTGCCGACGCTCGTCGGCATGCGGCCGGTACTCGTCGAGATCCAGGCGCTCGTCGGCGAGGCCGCGTACGGCACGCCGCGCCGGCTCGCGGCCAACGTCGACGCCGCGCGCATGGCGATGATCATCGCAATCCTCGAGCGGCGCGCCGGGCTGAACCTCGGTGGCAACGACGTGTACTGCTCGGTCGCGGGCGGCTTGCGCATCTCGGAGACCGGTGCCGATCTCGGCATCGCGCTCGCGATCGCGTCCGCTTTTCGGGACGTCCCGCTCGGCGCCGGAACGGTCGCGTTCGGCGAGCTGGGGCTCTCGGGCGAGGTGCGCAGCGTGTCGCAGCCGGCGCGTCGCGCGGCCGAGGCGACGAAGCTCGGATTCACCAGGCTCGTCGGGCCCGAGGCGGCGCGCGACATCGCCGCCGCGATCCGGCTCGCGTTCGACTGATGCGAGGAGGCGAGCGGCGCGGTGCAACACTCTAGCGCAGACGTGTCCATGGTACCGCTGATCCCGCGCGACGTGCTCTTCGGCAATCCCGAGAAGGCAGCGCCGTGGCTGTCGCCCGACGGGAGACGCATCGCCTATCTCGCACCGCATGAAGGCACGCTTTCGGTGTGGGTGCGCACCGTCGGCGCCGACGACGACCGGCTCGTCGCGTCCGATTCGCACCGCCCGATCCGCAACGCGTTCTGGACGCCGGACGGCACACGCGTGCTGTACTTGCAAGACGCGCGCGGCGACGAGAACTTCCACCTGTTCGCGGCCGATCCGGACGGTGGCAGCGAACCGGTCGACCTGACGCCGTATGAAGGAGCGCTGGTCCAGCTCCAGTCGCTCGATCTGAACCGGCCCGACATCATCCTGATCGCGATGAACCGGCGCGACCCGCAGCTGTTCGACGTGTACCGGCTCGATCCGCGCACCGGTGAGGCGACGCTCGACACGGAGAACCCCGGCGCGATCTCGGCCTACGCCGACGACGCCGAGATGATCGTGCGCGCGGGCGTAATCCAGCATGCCGACGCGTCGTGCGAGATCGTCGTCCGCGACAGCACGAGCGCGCCGTGGCGCACGCTCGCGACGTTCGACGTCGTCGACGGGACGCCCGAGCTCGCCGGCTTCACGCCGGACGGTGCGGCGCTGCTGGTGAACACGAGCGCGGATGCAAACGCCGCGCGGCTCGTTCGATTCGACGTTGCGACCGGCGAACGCACGGACGTCGTAGGCGATCCGGAGTACGACGTCGCGGAAGTCGTATTCTCGCCGCGCACCAAAGAGCCGGTAGCCGTGTCGGTCGTGCGCGAACGTGTTCACTGGACGGTGCTGGATGCCGCGTACGCCGGCGACTTTGCCGCGCTCGCCGCGCAGATACCCGGCGATCTGGGCATCGCGTCGACGGACCGCGACGACCGCGTCTGGCTCGTGTCGTCGGCCGTCGACAACGGCTCGCGCTCGTTTTGGAGCTACGACCGCGAAACACGGCGCGCAACGAAGATCTTCGCGATGCGCCCGGCGCTGGACCGCTATACGCTCGCGGCGATGACGCCGATCCGGTATTCGGCCCGCGACGGTCTGACGATTCACGGTTATCTCAGCACGCCGCCGGAGCTTCCGCCGCATGGCCTTCCGGCGGTGCTCCTGGTCCACGGCGGCCCGTGGGTGCGCGACGCGTGGGGTTACAACCCCTACGTCCAGTGGCTGACGAACCGCGGCTACGCCGTGTTGCAGCCGAACTTCCGGGGCTCGTCCGGCTACGGCAAAGCGCACCTCAACGCCGGCGACCGCGAGTGGGCCGGCGCGATGCACACCGATCTGCTCGATGCGAAAGGCTGGCTCGTCGCGCAAGGGATCGCCGACCCCGGACGCGTTGCGATCATGGGCGGTTCGTACGGCGGCTACGCGACGCTCGCCGCGCTCGCATTCGCTCCGGACGCGTTCGCCTGCGGCGTCGACATCGTCGGCCCGTCGAACTTGAACACGCTGCTCGCGTCGATCCCGCCGTACTGGGAAACGCTGCGCGCGACGTTCACCCAGCGCATGGGCGACACCGAAGAGTTCCTCACGGCGCAGTCGCCGCTCACCAAGGCCGACGCGATCCGCGCACCGCTGCTGATCGGTCAGGGCGCGAACGACCCGCGCGTCAAGATCGCGGAGTCCGATCAGATCGTCGCCGCGATGCGCCGCAACGGCCAGCCGGTCACCTACGTCGTCTTCGACGACGAAGGCCACGGCTTCGCGCGGCCGCAGAACAACAAGCGCTTCAACGCCGCGATCGAGGCGTTTCTCGCACGTTACCTCGGCGGGCGCACCGAACCGGAAGGCCCCGACGAGTCCATCGCCGCGTATCTGAGGTGAAGCAAGGGCAGCCGGCGAAACATGCCAGGCTGCGTTCGCGTATCCGAGTGGGGCGGGATACTGCCGCGCTATTTGTTGTTGCAGGGAGGTCTTCGTGCGGTTTCGTTCGTTCATCGCGTCGCTCGGTACGGCGGCAATGCTCGTCTCGTTCGCCGCGCCGGCGTCGGCGGCGCTGCCGTCGCTGATCCCGCGCGACGTCCTGTTCGGGCCGCCCGTGCGCACGGGGCCGGCGCTGTCTCCGGACGGCAAGCGGCTGGCGTACCTCGCGCCTTCCAACGGCGTGCTGGCCGTCTGGGAACGGACGATCGGCGCGAGCGACGATCGCGTCGTCGCGTCCGACCCGAAGCGCCCGATCCGCAACGCCTTCTGGTCGCCTGACGGCGCGCGCATCCTGTTCCTCCAGGACGCGGGGGGCGACGAGAACTTCCATCTGTTCGCGGTCGATCCGGCGGCGCCGGGGACACCGGCAGATCTGACACCCTACCCGAAGACGCGCGTCGGCGTCGAGTCGATCGATTATGCGCAGCCCGCGACGATCCTCATCACGATGAACAAACGTGACCCGAAGGTCTTCGACGTGTACCGCCTCGATCCGAAGACCGGCAACGCGACCCTGGATACGCAGAACCCCGGCAACGTGGCGGGTTTCGCCGAGGACACGCACGA
>JALZBE010000432.1 GCA_030947665.1 Vulcanimicrobiota bacterium
CCCGAGCGCATTCCCGAGACGCAGAACGAGGGCGCCCCGACGTCCTGACCGCGCGTCGTTACCGCAGTCGGGCGAGCACCGTCTCCAGCACGGGATCACGGCCCGCGCGGCGATCCGCGCGCGTCGTCGGCACGACGATGTCGGGAAGCACGCCGGAGTTCACCGACACCGGCTCGGGCGGCAGCCACACCTTCGTCGTGAGCGTGACGGTGAAGCCTGTGCGCGGCAGCGCGAGCTCGTAGATCTCCCCGGTGGAGTAGACCGGCTCGCCCGTCTCCACGCCCGCGAGCGTCATCAGCCCGTAGGTTTTCGCGGCCGACGCGCATGCCAGCGCCGACGAGAACGTGCGGGTGCCGATCAGCAAGTAGGCCGGCTCGTCGAAACGGCCCGCCTCGGCGCGCGGGGGGCGCGCGGGATCGTCAGCTGAGACGACCACGTCGCCGTTTTTGCGTTCCCACGCTTCGCGGCCGTAGTATTCGATGTACTTCGCCATGCCGTACTCTCGTTTGAGCCGCGCGCTGACGCGCGTGCGCGAGCCGCCGTATTGGCGATACGCCTTGCCGGTCACGAACGCGAACAACTCATCGTTGACGTTCGAGTTGCCGCCGCCGTTGCGCCGGACGTCGACGACGATCGCGCGCGCCTTCGCCGCCTTCGCGCGCGCGACGAAACCGGTGAGGAACTCGCGGAACTTCGGCGCGTCCTGGCACGAATTGTAGTCGCACACGGCGGCGCCGCGCATGATCCCGCGGTCGGCGTACGGCGCGAACGGCGGCGCTTTGCGCGCATACCGCTCGTTGGACACCTTCACCGCGACCGCGGCGAGCTTGCGCACGCGCGGGACGCCGCTGGAATCGAGGAGCCCGACCTCGTACGGCCGGCCGGCCTCGTGCGGGCCGCCGAGCAGATAGATCGCGTCGAAGATGCGCGCGAATGCGCGCCGCAACGCCGCAGTTTGGCCGCCCCGCAAACCGATCGCGATCGCAACCACGTCGCGCGCATCGTGTCCGTCGATCGCGGTGATGACGGTCCCCGGCTCGATGCCGCCTTCGTTGCTGAAGTCGTCGGTGACGACGAGCGCGCCGTCGTCGTCGACGACCGTGCGCAGCGGAAAGTCGCCCCCGCCGGCTGCCGTATGCGCGGCGCGAGACGTCCAGCCGTCGACGCTGACGTGGCCGTCGTTGAGCGATGCCGCGGCGCCGGCGAGCGTGACGTAAAACTCGCCCGTCGTGCGCGGCCGCGCGCACTCCGCTTCGGCGTGCGCCAGCGCCGCCGCGAACAGCTTGCGGCTCGACGTGAGAAACGGCTCCGTACTGATCTCGTCGAGACCGCGCGCGAACGCGCGCAAGTCCGCGATCATCGCGCTCGAATCGAACGTCGTTACCCGGCCGGCGGGCGTCGTCGCCGCGAAGCGCATGGCGGCGGTAGGTGTTGCTGCAAGGGCAAGCGCTCCCTCGACGAACCCGAGACGGGAAAGCATCGCGGCCACTTGGACCCGAGCAGGCTCGCCGCCTCCGCGATGAAGTCGAGGTGCACTGCATAAATCTCATCGTGCGCTCACCGCAGTCCCAGGCTTTCCTCGGGAGCGACGCCTACGGTAGGGGTATGAAATTATCTCTACCGGTGCTCGCCCTCGTGATGGCGACCGGGTTACCCCTCGCCGCTTGCGCGCAGCAGAGCAGCGCGGCGGAGAACGGCCCGCCTCCCGAGATCCGAGCTCAGATGCAAGCGGCGCGCGACAGCGCCAAGACCGCGGCGTTCAACGACCTCAGCGCGGGCAGCCGCGCGAAGGTTCAGGCCATCGTCGACCAGGTCAACAACGGTCAGCTCACCGACCTGCGCGCCGCCGCGCAGCAGATCGACGCGGCGCTCACGCCGGCCGAAACCAAAGCCGTGCTCGCCGAGCGCGACAAGCTGATGCAAACGATGCGCGCCAACATGCCGCCGCGCGACGGCGCGATGTCCGGTCCCAACGCTCCGCCGCCCAACGGCCCGCCGCCCAACGGCCCCAACGGCGGCCCGAACAACGCCGACCACCCGCGCGGGATGGGTCACAAGGACGTGGGCAGCTTCTTGCTCCGTCTCGCCGTGAGCCCGGAGAAGATGCGCCAGCTGCACCAAATGCAGCAAAAACCCGCGGGCCAGTAAACCCGCCGAGCGGATAACGCTCCGCTGAACCCTAGAGAAGTCCTCGATCGCTACGCGCCGTCGAGGACTTCTGCTAATGCGGGCAGCGAGATCTCGTAGCGGTAGCCGACGTTGCGGTGGTCGTCGTCGAACTCTTCGTGGCGTACTTCGAGGCCCAGCGCGCGGCAGCGTTTGGTGAAGACGCGCGCGCCGATGTCGAGCGCGTACTCGTCCTTGCGGCCGCAGTCCAGATACCGTAGGCGCAGCCGTTCGAGCGCCGCGCGCCCCGCTTCCACGCGTTCGCAGGGATCGAACGCGAGCCAGCGCGCGAACACGTCGTCGCGGATCTCGCCGGTCTGCTCGTCCCACGGCAGGTCGATCGCCCAGCGCGCGTTCGCGCGCGGCGAGTACGCCGAGGCGTAGCCGAGCATCTCGATCGTCTCGTAGAAATGCTGCGGGCGTTTTGGGCGCCGTTCGAACTCCGCGACGAAGGCCCCGATCGAACCGAACTCCTCGAGCACGCGCTGCGCGGTCGGAAATCCGCGCAGGCACGCGTAGCGATAGTACGTGTCACCGCTGTGCGACGCGAAGGCCGCGAACGTGCCGGGATGCGCCAGCGCGAGGTGCAGCGAGCCGAAGCCCCCCGACGACTTGCCGAACACCGCGCGCCCGCCTTCGCGCGCGATCGTGCGGTACTTCGCGTCGACGTGTCCGATGACGTCGCGCACGGTGTAGGTCGCGTAGTTGCCGTTGTGAACCGAGTCGACGTACTGCGAGCCGCCCAGGCGCGTGTTGCCGTCGACGACCGCCAGGATCGCGGGTGGCATGCGCCTGCCGGTGACGAGCCGGTCGATCCACTGCACGACGTTGGTCTCCCACGGGCGCGTCGACACGAGCGCGCCGACGTCGCCCGTGTATCCGTGCAAGCAGTACAAGACCGGGTAGCGGACCGACCCCTCGGAATCGTAGCCGGGCGGCGTGTAGATCGCCAGCGGGCGCACGCAGGGATCGCCGAGCGCGTTGTCGCGCAGCGCCGGGCTGTCGACGAAGTCGATCCGCAGCGTGCCGCGCAGGCCTTGGAGTTGCGAGAGTTCGTTCACGAGACGGCGAAAGGCGTTCGAATGATTCGAGGCGTGGGCCTGCGTTCGGCGGTCGCGATCAACGTCGCCACGATGGTCGGCGCCGGTCCGTTCATCACGCTGCCGCTCGTGGTCGTGGCGCTCCACGGATCGGTTTCGTCGATCGCGTGGCTGGGCGGCGCGCTGATCGCGCTGTGCGACGGCCTCGTCTGGGCCGAGCTTGCCTCGCGCTATCCGCGCAGCGGCGGGACGTACGCGTA
>JALZBE010000433.1 GCA_030947665.1 Vulcanimicrobiota bacterium
TCACAGCGTCGTGTGGGCGGGCACCGGCGAGACGAACCCGCGCAACGACGTGTCGTGGGGCGACGGCATCTACAAGACCACCGACGGCGGCCGCACCTGGACGAACATGGGGCTGAGCGCGACGCATGCGATCGCGTCGATCGCGATCGACCCGCGCGATCCCAACGTTGTCGTCGTCGGCGCGCTCGGCGACGTGTTCGCGGATTCGCCCGACCGCGGCGTGTACCGCACGGCCGACGGCGGCAAGTCGTGGACGAAGACGCTGTTCGTCGGACCGCAGAGCGGTGTGAGCGAGTTGGCCGCCGACCCCAAGAACCCCAGCGTGATCTACGCGGGCATCTGGCAGTTCCAGCGCAAGCCGTGGACGTTCACCTCCGGCGGCGCCGCCGACGGGATCTGGAAGTCGACCGATGGCGGCAAGACGTGGAACCGGCTGACCGGGCACGGCCTGCCGGACGGCATGACGGGGCGCATCGGCGTCGCGGTCGCGCCGTCGAACCCGCAGCGCGTCTACGCGCTGCTCGAATCGAAGGACGGCATCCTGTGGCGCTCCGACGACGCGGGCGCGAGCTGGAAGCTGATGTCGAAGGACACACTGGTCAACCAGCGGCCGTTCTACTTCTCGCACGTGCGCGTCGACCCGTCGAACGCCGACCACGTATACGGCGTATCCGAAGTGCTCTCCGAATCGAAGGACGGCGGGAAGACGTTCAAGGAGATCGCGTCGCAGGTGCACGTGGACTACCACGACATGTGGATCGCGCCGAACGACCCCGCGCGCATGATCGTCGGCGAGGACGGCGGATACGCGATTACCACCGACGGCGGCACGGCGTGGTCGTTCTCGCGCAACCTCGCGATCGGACAGATCTATCACGTCGGCTACGACGATCGCACGCCGTACTCGCTGTGTGTCGGCCTGCAAGACAACAACGGGTTCTGCGGCCCGTCGAACAGCCTCAATGCCGAAGGGATCATCGACGAGTCGTGGGACCGCGTCACCGGCGGCGACGGCATGTGGGTATGGCCCGATCCGCGCGATCCGAATCTGGTCTGGGCCGATCTGCAAACGGGGCGGCTCTCGATCTACAACCGCCGCACGCAGCGCAACACCTTCGTGCAGCCGTGGCGCGGCACCGCACAGGACGACTTCGCGCTCGACAAGTCGCGCTATCGCTACAACTGGGACGCGCCGATCGCGTTCGACCCGTTCGATCCGGCGACGACGTACTTCGGCGCCAACGTCGTGTTCGCGACGCGCGACCGCGGCCAACACTGGGCGGTGATCTCGCCGGACCTCAGCCGCAACGACAAGTCGCACCAGCAGCCCTCGGGCGGACCGCTGGCGCTCGACGTGTCGAGCGCGGAGTTCACCGGCACGCTGTTGGACATCGAGCCGTCGGTTAAGACGCGCGGCGAGATCTGGGCCGGCAGCGACGACGGCTTGGTGCAGCTCTCGCGCGACGGCGGCAAACGCTGGGTGAACGTCACGCCGCCGGGTGTGCCGCCCGACGGCCGTGCCGAGATGATCGCGCCGTCGGCGCTCGTGGCCGGCACGGCATACGCGGTGATCGACCGCCACCTGCTCGGTGATTATGCGCCGTACGTGTTCGTCACGCACGACTGGGGCGCGCGCTGGACGCGCATCGCCGACGGACTGCCCGCGCAGTCCGCGCGTTCGATCCGGCCCGATACGCGCAACCCGCACCTCGTGTACCTCGGCTTGGAGAACTCGTTCTGGCTGTCGTACGACGACGGCGCGCACTGGCGCAAGCCCGCGCTCGGTCTGCCGACGGTCGCGACATACGACATCCGCGTGCAGCCGCGCTGGAACGATCTGGTGCTCGCGACGCACGGCCGCGCCGCGTGGATCCTCGACGACCTCACGCCCATCCAGCAGTTGCCGCAAGCCGAAGCGGCCGGCGTGATGCTGTTCGCGCCGCGCACGGCGTACGCGTTCTCCGCGCACAGCAACGACGAAGGGTTGTACACGCGCTACAGCGGCAAGAATCCGCCCAACGGCGCGATGGTCGCGTTCTACCAGGCGAAGCCGGCCGCGAAGGCGCCGGAGTTCGTGGTCCTCGACGCGAGCGGACGCGTCGTGCGCCACAGCGGCATGATGCGCGTGGGCGAGCGCGAGGTCCCCGCCGTGACGAACTTCGCCGGAATCAACCGCGTCAGCTGGGATCTGCGCGAAGACGGCCCAATGCGCTGGCTGGGCGCCGCGAAGGAAGAATACCGCGGTCCGCGGGCCGGCGTCGCCGTCGTGCCTGGAACATACACGGTGCGCATGGAGCTCGAAGGCAAGACGCTCACGCAGCGGTTCGTCGTCGCGCCCGACCCGCGCGCGACGTTCACGCCGGCCGACTACCGCGCGGCGTACGCGTTCGCGAAAAAGCACCTCGACGAAGCGTCGCGCCTCAACGACGGGCTGAACCGGCTCGACGCGTACGCCGCGTCGGCGTCCGAACGCGCCAAAGGCGCCGGCGCCGAGCTCGCCGCGGTGCTCGGCGACGTGCGCACGAAGGCGCTCGCGCTGCGCGGCCGGCTCACCGCCGACTTCACCAACGACGAGGATTTCATCCAGCGCCCGGGGCGCATCCGCGAGGACATGCAAAGCCTGCAATTCGGCGCGGGTGCGCCGCCGAGCGCGGCGACGCTCGAATACGCGGCGCGCGTGGACCGCGCGTTCGACGCGGTGATGCGCGATCTCGCAGCGTTCGAGCGCGACGATATCGCGCGCGCGAACACCGCGCTCAAAGCCGCGGGCAAACCGGCGCTCGCGACGAGCGGTGCGAAGCGCGCGGACGTCGTCGGCACGCCGAGCGGCGAGCCGGACGCCGAGTAGGCGCTTAGCGCTTAGCGCTTCGCGAAGCTGTCGGTCGCGAGCGTCAGCGTGACCGAACTGCGCAGCGTCTCGAGCGCCGCGCCGATCTGGCGGCGGGACTCGCCCTGGAACGTCGCGCGCAGCGGAACGGCGAGCGCGGTGTCGTAGACGAGCGAGCCGCCGCGCGACCCGACGAACAGCGACGCGCCAGCCGTCTTCTGCTGCTGCGTGTACTCGAGCGTGACGTGGTGCGCGTCGCGCGCGACGACGCGGTAGTGCTCGACGTCGGAATATCCGTTCGAGCTCTGGTCGACGGTCCACGCGGTGCCGGGCTCGGTCGGATGGTCGGCGTAGAAACCGCGCGCGAGCCAGCGCCCCAGCGCGAGCTCTTCGTCGGTGAGGTTGTCCGCGTTTTTCGGATCGTAGAACACGGCGCCGTCGGGTGCGACCTCGATGCGCACTTTTGGACGCGTCCGTTTGACCGCCGTCTCCGCGATGTCGATCACGAGCCGCGCGTCGTCCGTCACGCCGACGACGTCGACGCCGATCGAGCCTCGCGCGGTGAGCGCGCCCGTCGCCGGAACCGTGCCGTTCGGCCGGCTGCCGACGATCCCACCGAGCGGTGCGGGCCGCCC
>JALZBE010000434.1 GCA_030947665.1 Vulcanimicrobiota bacterium
GCGCAACGCCGCGAGTTCGTTGAGGATGCCGAGCTCGCGGCGGTTCATCCGGGCGTTGCCGGACACGCGCAAGTACAGGCGCTTGGGATCGTTGCGATACGTGCGCAGCTGCACCAGCGCCGGCATCTCTTCGTCGGCCCACGACTCGCGGTCGCGCGCGCGCAACCGCTCTCGCAGCACGTCTTCGAGGGTAAAGAGGTAGCGCACGTCGTCGACCAAATACTCCACCTGCTTGGGCGTGAACGGGCGCGTGCTCCAGTCGCTGACCGTCTGCGACTTGCGCAGCGTGACGCCGCACAGATCGCGTACGAGGTCAAGGAGCGAGATCGACAGCCCGTAGCCGGCGAGCGCCGCGGCGACTTGCGTGTCGTACACCTCGCGCGGCAGCGACTCGAACGCGTCGGCGAGGATGCGCAGATCCGACGAGAGCGCGTGGCCGACGACGCGCGCGCCCGCGAGCGCATCGACCAGCGGGCGCAGGTCGCGGAGCGCGAGCGGGTCGACGAGCGCCACGCCGTCGTCGAACAAGAGCTGCACGACCATCAGGTGCGGCGTGTATGACTTTTCGGTGTTGAACTCGGTGTCGAGCGCGACGCGATGCGCGCGCACGATGCGCTCGCACGTTTGTGCGAGGGCCTCGGGCGTGTCGACGAGCGTGACCGACTGTCCGGACGTGGGCGGCGAATTCACGGCGTGATCGTGGGCAGCGCGTTGAGCGAGGGTGTCGCATGCGAACGCGGGCGGCGGCGCGGAAAGTGAATGTGATGCTTCTCCATGGAGTTTTGGACGGGAGCGAAGACGTGGACTTCGAGATAATCGGACGTGACGTTGCCGAACACCGCGAGCACGGTGCAGATTGGGATCGCGACGGCGCACATCGTGTAGATCTGGCGAAAGTACCCGACGCGCAGGGCAGCGGCCGTCTGCGTCGCGATCGTCCCACCCAGGCCGGGGATCACCCGCACCACGATCAGGAACATCGGCGAGCCGATTCGAAAGCGCCGCGCCCAAGGCGGCAGCCGCTCGACGTTTTTCTTCACGTCGAACGCCGCCGACGTGCGCAGGGCGATGACGTAGCCGATCACCGCGGCGAGCACGAGCCCCAATGCGTTGACGATCGAGCCCCACACGGGACCGAACAGGACGCCGTTCATGATGGCGAGCGCGTCGGTGACCGAGAACGGCGCCGATGCGACGACCGCGAACACGAGGACCGCCAGCGGTATCGCGAACGGGCCGATCTCCGCGAGCACGTGCTCGACCCACGGCTTGTGCGAGACGACGAACGCCGCGAGCGCGAACGATGCGAGCAGAATCGATACCGCCTCGAGGCGGCGCAGCACACGGCCAAGACGAGAACTCACCGGATGCTCTCTTTGCGGGATCGGGCTGTTCGCCTCCGCTGCGCTCCGAGCACGTGCGAATGATGCGCAGGACCCCCGAATTCGGGGTTGACCCTGCCGAACGGCGCGTGTACGATGGTCGCACCTCGAGGCAAGACACCACGACTTACGGGAGGGCGGCTTGACGTCGCAAGATCCACCCGGGTACAAGGCACCGACCGGCTGAATGCGCGCCGGCGGTGACGAGCGACTTCAATCGATTCTCACAAGCGCAAACCCGCATCCAATGGCAGGAGGACGGCATCAGCTCGATGACCGAGGATCCACCGAAGGACACAACGTCGTAGCGACCGATTGGCCGCGCGACAACGGACAAGACTGAAAAAGGGCCACGCCGATCGGCGTGGCCCTTCTCGTTTTCTCGTGTCCGAGAACGTGGAGGCTAGTGGAACGCCGCCAGCTTGACGGTCTTCGCGCCGAGCGCCTGCGCAAGGTCATAGTGCGCCTGGTTGGCAATGCGATGGTAATTCGCATCGGCAGCGACGCCGAACTTGCCGTCGATGTGGCCCATCACGGCTTCGTGGATCTTGTTGGTCACGAGATGATCCAGCTGGAGACCCTCGTAGTACGTGCCATCCTCGAGCCCGAGCGTCACGACGCGCACGGCAAGCGTCTTACCATGGAGCGTCGGGGACGGGAATTTTACGCCGGCCTTGATCGCAATCGCGACCGCATCGTTGACGGCGAAATTTTGGACTGCGACGAACGAGCCGACTTTCGCTGCTCCGTACTGCTTGGTAAGCTTGGCGACTTCCGCCTTCGCGGTCTTCGCGCCGGCGAGTGCCGTGAGCGCTTTGACGAGCGAGAAGTGGCCGGGCGCGCCGCCCGCGGTGACGAGCGAGATCGCGGCCTGGAGATCGGGAGCGCCGGTGTAACTCGTCCCGTCGCCGCCCGCGGTGCCTTCCGGCATGCCGTGGTCAGGTCCGGTCATGCCGCCGGACATCGAGCCCTTGTGCATGGAACCGCCCATCGAGCCGCCCATGGCGGGGGCCGGGGTCGACATCGACGAGCTCGTGCCCATCGGCATCGGGGAAGTCTGCGCGAACGCCGGGGCGAGGCAGAGTGCGGCAAGCGCCGCGCCGGCCGCTGAGGCCGTGAATCGTTTGATCAAATAATTTCTCCGGGAAGGTGTGCTTCGGGGTAACGGACGCCGCCGGAGACCGGATTGTCCCTGGGCTATTGCTGGACGGTGATGTTGTCCGCCTCGAGCGTGCCGTCCGCATCGGTGTGGCCATTCACGTCCACGTAGCGGCCGGTGCTCGGCGTCGCGCCGCGCGGGTTGATCACGGTGCCCTGGTGCAGCCGGACGTTGCGGTAGCAGTTCGTCCCGCACTGGACCTGCATGTCGAAGCGCTTGAAGTACGAGACCGTCCCGCGCGCGTTGTTGCGGTTGTTGACCGCCTGGCGCTGGAGGATCTGCGCCCCAACCCCGATGATGGTCTGGATGATCCCGGCGTTCGGGGTATTGGGCGGCAGGGTCGGCACGGCGATCGGCGTGGGGGCCGGCGCCGGGCTCGATTGCGCTCCCGCGAGTGTGGTGGCCCCGAGAGCGAGAACGAGAGCCGACGTGACGATGAAAGACGGACGCATAGCAGGAGAGCAACGCGGTTGGGGACGGGCAGGGTTCCGGTGAGCGATCCCCGCGAGATCCGGGATGCCGCCACCGTCATCGTCGCGCGCGATACGAGCGAGGGCCTGCAAGTCTTCATGGTGCGGCGGCATGCGGGCGCGGCGTTCTTGCCGGATCGCTTTGTCTTTCCGGGCGGGCGCGTCGACGACGCGGATCGCAACGCAGCAGCGCGGCGGCTGCATGGTTCCGCCGGAGACGTCGATCCCGCGTACGCGATGACCGCCGCCCGCGAGACATTCGAAGAAGTCGGCCTGCTGTTCGCCGACCGGCCCGTGCACGTCGAGCAACTTGCAGGACTGCGGCAGGCGATGCACGCCGGTGAGATTTCGTTCGGGGACGTGCTCGAGCGCCTCGACGTGTCCATCGACGCGTCGGAACTGCAGTATTTCTCGCGCTGGATCACGCCGAAGGCGGAGAT
>JALZBE010000067.1 GCA_030947665.1 Vulcanimicrobiota bacterium
CCGGCGCCGCGCTAGGCGCGGCGAAGATGGCGAACGCGACGAACGCGGCGCCCGACGTAAAGAGGCGCACGATCAGATGTTCGAACGCGCGCCGTACGCCGCGAAGCAGGCCGTCAGCAGCAGCATGATGATGGCGGTCGCCCAGGCCGCACCGCCCGGGATGCGGCCGACGCGGTTCATGCCGAGTGCGAGCAGTGCCGTCGCCCAGAGATAGAAGACGTTGAGCGAGCCCAGGAAACCGGCCAGCGCACCCTTCGCACCGGGCGCGAGCAGCGCGAGGCTGGGGAGCGCGCTGCTCACCGACGCCGTCGTTTCGAACGAGTTCGCGCCGCGCACGAGCGCGATCACGCCGAGAACGAGCGAACTGAGCCCCGTTCCCACGACCGTCACCGTGATGCTGAGCGCGTAGTATTTCTTGAACGTACCGTCGCCGCGCGTGGCCGCGTTGGCGATGAGCATGACGAGGGCCTGGACGAGCCCGATCAGCAGGATCGTGGGCGGGATGACGATCCAGTAGAATTTCGCGAAGGTCTTCGAGAAGCCCATGATCAGCGCGATCTGCTTTTGCTGCTGCTCCGGCGTGAGCTTGGACATCGCGTCGCTCGCGGCGAGCTGGGCGGGCATGCTCGTCTCCATCGCGTGGAGGACGGCCGGCCCGATCAGCAGCGACCCGGCGATCCCGAGCAGTGCCGCGACGAGAAATGCCCAGCCCCATACCGGCACTTCGCGGATGCGCTCGAACGCGGCGTTGGGCGCGATGATGATGTCGACGACGTTGGCGAGGCCGCTGCGGCGTTCGACTGGTGGCTCGGACGTGCTCAAAGCTCTCTCCCGATGAAACGAGCGACAGAACACCCAGTCCTACCGGGCGTTCGGATGCGGTGTTTCGCCGAGGAGGGCGCGAATCCCGAGTTTTCGCTCGACGACTTTGCGCGCGCGCTCCAGATCGGCTTCCCGCATCTCGAGCAGCTTCAGGCGCAGGTAGGACCGGACGAGCCGGATCGAGCGCCGGGAGTAGAGCGCCCTCGCGGCGAGCGGTCGCTGGGACGGCGTCGGATGCGGGCTGGTGGCCGGAAGTGGAACCGTGGACGCTTGGGCCGGGGTCGCGAGCGTCGAACAGAAGAGCACCAGCCCGGCGCTGGTGAAGATCGCGTGTATCACGCCTTTCGTTCCCACCGCGCCGCCTTCCGACTAGGACCCCGCTTGAATCCCGACACTTTCGTCGTCCCGGCTCCCCCGAGCGAGCCCTACCTGCGCATCGTCCCCCTCGGCGGCTGCGGTGAGATCGGCCGCAACATGACGGTCATCGAGACCAACGACGACATCGTCGTCGTCGACTGCGGCCTGATGTTTCCCGACGAGGAGATGTTCGGCGTCGACATCGTCATCAACGACTTCACGTACCTGCGCGAGCGCCAGGACAAGTTCCGCGCGCTGCTCGTCACGCACGGTCACGAAGATCACATCGGCGGGATCCCGTACCTGCTGCGCGAGTTTCCGAAGATCCCGGTGGTCGGTACGCCGCTGTCGCTCGCGCTGATCAAGGCGAAGCTCAAAGAGCACAAGCCTGGCGAATGGAACGCGCGCGAGGTCGAGCCGGGCGACAAGGTCGCGTACGGCGCGATCGAAGCGCAGTTCATCCACATCAACCACTCGCTGGCGGGCGCGTGCGCACTGGCGATTCGCACGCCGGTCGGCATCGTCTTCCACACCGGCGACTTCAAGTTCGATCAAACGCCGATCGACGGCGACCCCGCGGACTTCGCCACGATCGCGCGCGTCGGCGACGAAGGCGTCATGATCATGCTGTCCGACTCGACGAACGCCGAGCGGCCCGGCCACACGCTCTCCGAGCGCATCGTCGGCGAGGCGTTCTCGAACATCTTCGCGCGCGCCAACGGCCGGCTCATCGTGACGTCGTTCGCGTCGAACGTTCCGCGCATCCAGCAAGTCGTCGATCAGTCCAAGCGCTACGGCCGCAAGGTCGCGTTCCTGGGGCGCTCGCTGCAGAACGTCGTGCAGTACGCGCGCCAGCTCGGCTACCTCGACATCCCCGAAAACCTCGTGATCCGGCTCGAGGACGTGGACCAGCACCCGCCCGAGCAGGTGTGCGTGATGACGACGGGTTCGCAGGGCGAGCCGATGTCCGCGCTGACGCGGTTGTCGGTGCGCGACCACAAGCAGTTCAAGATCGTGCCGGGCGACACGGTCGTGATCTCGGCGACGCCGATCCCCGGCAACGAAAAGTCGGTGTCCAAGACGATCAACAACCTGTACCGGCTCGGCGCGAACGTGATCCACGGCAGCTCAGGCAACGCGCACGTGTCCGGACACGCGTCGCAAGAAGAGCTGCTGCTGATGCTCAACCTCGTGCGGCCCAAGTACTTCATCCCGATCCACGGCGAGTACCGCATGCTGGTGACGCACGGCCGGCTCGCGCAGCAGACCGGCGTCGCGGGCGACAACGTCTTCGTCGCGGAGAACGGCGACGTGCTCGAGTTCACCAAGGACGAGGCGCAAAAAGTCGGCCGCACCTACGGCGGTAACGTGATGGTCGACGGCTCGGGCGTCGGCGACATCGGCGAAGCGGTGCTGCGCGACCGCAAGCACCTCGCCGGCGACGGCATCATGATGGTCGTGGTAACGGTCGATTCCGAAGAAGCGCGCGTCGTCGCGGGACCGGACGTGATCTCGCGCGGCGTGTACTATCTGCCGGAGTCCGGCGAACTCGTCGACGAGCTCAAGGCGAAGCTCTCGGCGATTTTGGCCGACTGCAGCGTCGAAGGCATCCGCGACATCGGCAACGTCAAAGAACACATCCGGTCGGGCCTGGCCAAAGCGGTCTTCGAAAAGTCCCGCCGCAGGCCGATCGTGATCCCCGTCGTAATGGAAGTGTGATGCACAAGTACCGCGTCAGTGCTGTCAACTTCTTTGTAACGAAGCGATCAACTTTCCGCGTCCGCTTCGACGGAACCATCGTAGGTCGTCATAAGAAAACGATTACCGAAGCTGAAGCGAAGGACGCCGTTCAACATGCCGTGGCCTCAGCAAAGCTAGAGGGTATTACGCTAAAGAAGCGATTCGTGGATCAGCTCTATCAAGAAGCCCTTGGGCTACGGCCGTCAGGTAAGCAGCGACGCGCAAACAAACATCAGATCCATATCTGATCCCTGGCACCGAATGCCTCAAGAACAAGCTCCGCGTCACGGAAGCCACACTTCTTCAGACCAGGGAAGCAGAATTGGTCAGCAGGCGAGAAGTACAGCTGCTGCGCAAGCCACTGCGGCGGTCATTTGATCTCGTCCACCTGACGACGTTGCACGGGTGGCTCTTTCAAGATATCTATGACTGGGCTGGAGCAATCCGCAATGTCGCAATAACGAAGGGGAGCAGCGTGTTCGCAAACCCGCTGTATATAGAGGAACAGGCGCGGGCGCTATTCGCAAAGCTTCATTCCGAGAGTCTGTTGCGGCACGTGAGCGTCGAAGATTTGCCGGCTCGACTCGCTGCGTATTACGGTGATCTGAATACGTTGCACCCCTTTCGTGAAGGCAACGGCCGGGCTCAGCGGCTCTTATTTCGCCAACTGCTGGGCCCTCGTGGACTTCGGCTTAATTGGACCAAAGTGACGTCAGACGAGAAGATTCGTGGTTGCATCGCCTCGTACAATGGCGATGACGGCCCCTTGGCGGCGTTGTTCGAACGAATCCTAGAAGCAACGTAGAATCCACGCGCGGTGTTGGGTTAGGTATTGCCGGGCGGGGGAGTCTGCGTGATAGACTTGCGTGAGACAATGTCGATTCACGAGATCGTTCTGCCGGAGACGAAGCCGGAAACCGAATGGATCCGCGGCCGGGCGCGCCGGAAGGTGAGCCCCACGTACGACCACGGCGCGCTGCAAGGTCAGCTCTACATGGCGTTGTGGATGTGGGCCGAGGCCGGCGGGCACGGGCGGGTCGCGTCCGAGTGGCGCTTCCGCGTCGCCCCGCCCGGCGCCGTGGTGCGGCCGCTCGTTCCGGACGTCGCGTATTTGGCGTTCGCGACATTGTCGGCCGACGCTGCGCGCGACCTCGTCCAGGTCCCGCTGGGTGCGCCGACCGTCGCAGTCGAAATTCGGTCACCCGACGATCGGCCGTCCTACGTCGAGCACAAGATCGCGACGTATCGTGCCGCGGGAACATCTGCGGTTCTTGTCGTCGACCCTCGTCACGAGACCATCGCGATGCACGACGGTGACGGCGTCCGGATCGTTCGCGGCGGTGACGTGCTGACACATCCGGCGCTGCCGGGCTTCGCGCTCGACGTCGGTGCGCTCTTCGCTCGCGCGAAGCGGTGACGTCGTTCGCTCGCAGCTACAGGTTGAAGCCCCCGCTCACGTAGCCGCCGAGGTCCAGCGTCACGTAGCGGTAGCCCGCCGCGCGGACGCCTTCCACGATGCGTGCGCGGCGTTCAGGGTCCGCGGCGGCGGCGATGTCGTCCGGCGGGACTTCGATGCGTGCGATCTCGCCGTGATGGCGGACGCGGCATGCGCGCAAGCCTGCGTCGTGCACCGCCTGTTCGGCGCGGTCGACTTGGCGCAGGAGCTCCAGCGTGATCGGCGTGCCGTACGGAAAGCGCGACGACAGACACGCCAGCGCCGGTTTGTCCCATACCTCGAGACCCAGGCGGTGCGCCAGCGCGCGCACGTCGGCCTTGCGCAGGTCCGCTTCGTAGAGCGGGCTGCGCACGTCGTGCTCGCGCGCGGCCTGGCGGCCCGGTCGCCAATCGCCTTCGTCGTCACGGTTGTAGCCGTCGACGATATGCGGGATGCCGCGCTCGCGCGCGATCTCCGCGAGGCGACCGTACAGCTCGCTCTTGCAGAAATAGCAGCGGTTCACCGGGTTCGCCGCGTACGACGGGTCGTGCAGCTCGCGCGTCTCGACGATCTCGTGGCGCGCGTCGATACCGCTCGCGAACCGCACGGCGCCGGCGTACTCGCGTTCGGCGAGCGATTCGCTGCGCGCCGTGATTCCAACGGCTCGCTCGCCGAGTTCTTGCGCGGCGACGTGCAGCACGAGCGCCGAGTCGACGCCGCCGGAGAACGCGACGATGCAGCTTCCCAGCTCGCGGAAGATCTCGCGTAGGCGTGCCTCCTTCGCGTCGAGCGCCGGTTCCGCGGTGGTGTCGATCACGTCGAAACCTCTCCTTGGATGCTGGCGTCGACGACGCGCGCGACCTCCGGCAGCGGCAGGTTGCGCTCGCGCGCGATGCGCAGCAGGTCGTCGTACTCGGCGCGCGTGCGCGTCTCGCCGTTCGTCCCCGCGCGCTTGACGCGGACCGTACCGTACGGCGTCTGCACCGTCGCCGCGGCGCGCGGCAGGACGTGGCGGCGTTCGGTGCGCACGCGCACGCCGATCGTCGTCGTCTCCGTCAGCATCGCGCGCGCGACCGCGTCCTCATCGGGCGGCGCGGCCATCGCGGAGAGCGTGATCGCCGGCCGGCCTTTCTTCATCGTGATCGGCGTGAGCCACACGTCGAGCGCCCCCGCCGCGAACAACCGTTCCATCGCGAGCTCGTAGTGCTGCGGCGACATGTCGTCGATGTTCGCCTCGAGCACGACGACGTCGTCACCGGCAGGCGCGCCGTGCTCGTTCGCGCGCGTGCTTTCGACCGACGTGCCGATGATGACGCGGGTGACGTTGGGGATGGAGAAGTCGCTGCGGCCGGCGCCGTAGCCGATCTTCTCGACGACGAGGTCGGGGCGGCCGGGCGTCGCCAGCGTTGTGAGGATCGCGGCGGCGGTCGGCGTGACCAGTTCGCCTGCGACGTCGGCGGCGCACGTCGGCCAGCCGATCAGCAGATGCGCGGTCGCAGGCGGCGGGTTCGGGTACAGTCCGTGCTCCATCCCGATCGACCCGTGCCCGATCGGAAACGGCGAGCAGCGCAGCTCGTCGATCTCCAGCAGGTCCAGCGCGATACACGTCGCCGCGACGTCGAGGATCGCGTCGATCTGCCCGATCTCGTGAAAGCGGATCGCGTCCGCGGTCGTCCCGTGCGTGTGCGCCTCCGCATCCGCCAGGCGCCGGTACACCGCGCTCGCGCGCTCGCGCTGCCGCGGCGTCAGCGCGCTGCGCTCGACGATCTCGAGGACGTCGGCGAGCGTGCGCGTCCCCCGGCCGAAATGATCGTGATCGTGGCCGGCATGATGGTGCTCGTCGTCGCCGTCTTCGCCGGGCACGACGAGCCCCGCGTACGTCGCCGCGATGCCGCGTTTCGACACCCGCTGCGGCGCGAGCGTCCAGCCTTCGGCGACGACGCCGCGCAGGGCGCGTTCGAGCGCGTCGCGGCCGAGCCCGGCATCGAGGAACGCGGCCAGCAGCATGTCGCCGGCGGCGCCGCCGATCATGTCGACGTACGCGATCCTCATCGGCGCGCCGCCGTCACGACGACATGACGATCTTGTGCGCCAGCGCGGCCGCGCCGAAGCCGTTGTCGATGTTCACCACGCCGATTCCGGGCGCGCACGACGTGAGCATCCCCAGCAACGCGGCCATCCCTTCGAACGCGGCGCCGTAGCCGACGCTCGTCGGGACCGCGATGACGGGCGCGCGCACGAGGCCCGCGACCACGCTGGGCAACGCGCCTTCCATGCCCGCGACGACGATGACCGCCCGGCATGCTGCGATATCGTCGAGCGCGTCGAACAGCCGGTGGATCCCCGCGACGCCGACGTCGGTCGCGCGCACCGCGTCGTGCCCAAGCGCGTCCAGCGCGAACGCCGCCTCTTCGGCGACCGGGAGATCCGACGTCCCGGCGCAGACGACGGCGATGCGCGCCCCGGTGCGCGGCAGCCGGCCGCGGCGCAGCGCACCCGAAAGCGGTTCGAGCACCGCGTCGGGGTACGCCGCCACGAGCGCGGCGCGCTGGTCGGGCGGGACGCGGGTCGCAAGCGCGAAGCCGGTGCGCACGAACAGCGCGCCGGCGAGCGCGACGTTCTGCTCGAGCGTCTTGCCGGCGCCGAAGATCACCTCGGGGACGCCGGTGCGATGCCGGCGATCGTCATCGAGCCGCGCGATGGCCGACGTTTCCATACGCCCATGGTACCCTACCGGCACCGCGCAGACGCCGGTGCCGGCGCGCGGGGACGTGGCGCCCGGCGTCCAATCCTCGCTCGCTATGGCAGACCGTCGTTCGTTCCTCGGCGCCGTCTCGGGCGTCGCAGCTTCCGTTTTGCTCGCGTCCAAGGCTGACGCGCAGGCGCCCGCGCCCCAGGCGCCGCCGAAAACCTCGCCGCTCCCGTCGGTGCAGCCCTCGCCCAAGCCGAGCGCGTCGCCGAAGCCCGCATCCGCGCTCGCGGCGGCGACCGCGCTGTCGATGCGGCGGTTCGATGCGGACCTCACCGACAAAGACCTCGACACGATCGCGCACGCGATCGACGACAACCGGCGCGGCGCCGCGCGGCTCAATCCGCGCAAGGCGACGGGGCTCAAGAACGCCGACGAGCCGGTGACGCGCTTCGCGGCCGCGAGGCCGCGCGCATGAAGCCGCATCACGATCCGTCCGACGATTACGCGTTCTCCGACGTCGTCGAGCTGCAGCGCCTGCTGACGGCCAAAACGATTTCCTCGGTCGAGCTCACCCGGCTGTATCTCAAGCGCTTGGCGGTGTTCGGGTATCAGCACAACGCCGTCGTCACGCTGCTTCCAGAGCGCGCGCTGCGCGAAGCCAAGCGCGCCGATGCCGAGCGCGCGCGCGGTCGCGTGCGCGGGCCGCTGCACGGCATTCCGTACGGCGTGAAAGACTTGCTCGCGACGCCGGACGCGCCGACGACGTGGGGCGCGCAGCCGTATCGCAACCAGCGCTTCGATTTCGACGCGACGGTCGTGAAGAAGCTCACCGACGCGGGCGCGGTGCTGCTCGCGAAGCTCGCGATGGTGGAGCTCGCGGGCGGTTTCGGCTACGGCGACGCCGACGCGTCGTTCACCGGGCCCGGCCGCACGCCGTGGAACCGCGATTACTGGAGCGGCGGCTCGTCGAGCGGCTCGGGCATCGCGGCGGCTGCGGGCCTGGTCGGTTTTGCGATCGGTTCGGAGACGTCGGGCTCGATCTTGTTTCCGGCGACGGCGTGCGGCGTGACGGGCTTGCGCCCGACGTACGGCCGCGTGTCGCGCCACGGCGCGATGGCGCTGTGCTGGACGCTCGACAAGCTCGGGCCGCTCACGCGCAGCGCGCGCGACGCGGAACTCGTTCTCGCCGCGATCGCGGGCGCAGACCCGCAGGACCCGACGTCGGTCGACGCGTCGATGACCGCGCCGCGCCGGCGGCTGCGCGTCGCGGTGCTCAAGGACGCGACCAAGGGCGCGATGCCGGAAGTCGCGGCGAACTTTCGCGCGTCGCTCCAGATCATCGGAACGTTCGCCGACCTTGCGGGCGAGGTCGCGCTGCCGAAGGGCCCGTGGGGTCCGGTCGTCGGCACGATCGTCGACGCGGAAGGCGCCGCGGCGTTTCGCGATCTGATCGAATCCGGCAAGTCGCGCGAGCTGCGCAACGCGGACGATAAACTGGGCGGCTACGTCGCGTACGCGACGCCGGCCGTCGACTACATCGACGCGCTGCGCCAGCGCGCGAAGCTCAACGCGCTGCTCGAGAAAGCGATGGACGGTTACGACGCCGTCGTGTCGCCGACGCTGCCGACGGTGACGTACCCGATCGGCCTGGGATTCGACAAGGCGTATCCGAAATATCCGGGCGGTCCGTCGCTGATCTCGCCGGGCAACCTCGCAGGCTTGCCCGCGCTCGCGCTGCCCAACGGGATGGGGCCGCACGGGCTGCCGACGTCGTTCGCGTTTCTCGGCCGCGCGTGGGGGGAAGCGGCGCTGACGGCGCTCGGCGCGCGGTACCAGCGCGAGACGGCGTTTCACCGCAAACGCCCACCGCTCGTGCACCCACCCTCCGCGACGTAAATGCAAAAGGCCC
>JALZBE010000435.1 GCA_030947665.1 Vulcanimicrobiota bacterium
TGTATGGATCGTACGCGGCGCTTTGACGCCGTGTGCATCGTGACTGTCGGAAACGGGTGTTCCAGACATGGCGATCAAGGTTTTTGTTCGGCAACCACTTACGCAAACGACCGAACGCGAAGCGCGCATCGTTCAAGCCGCGCTCGACGGAATCGGCGGCCTCGTCGGAGAGGGCCGCTACGCGCTCGAATTCCTCACGGGAACCAAGGCGCACGACAAGGAGAGCTTCCGCCTGGCGTTTACGAGCGAGTCGGGCGGTGCGTTCGCGCCGCGCCGCTTCCGCGACACGCGTTTGGCGCTGCTTTCGCGGGCCGACGTGATGCTCGTCGTGCGCACCGGCCTCAGCGAAAGCGGTGCGTTCGAGGTGGCGTACAACATCTACGGCGGCCGCCGTATCCCGATGCTGTTCGCCGTGTGGGACGAAGCGGAGATCAAGACGACGCTGCTGCGCGACCTGGACGACCTCGCGAAGGTGCGCTACGTGCGCTTCTCCGATCCGGCGTCCGTCGCGACCGAGCTCGCACGCTTTCTCGACGAGGTCGTCGTCCCCGACATGACCGCGCGCGGGCGCCCGGTCGAGCCGGCGTTCGACGAACCCCGCGCCGCGACGTCGTTCCGCGAAGCGCGGCGCGCCGCGCGCGAGCTCGGTTTCCCGGTTGCGGTGCGCCCGTGGTCGGCGATGCCGGCGCAGGCGGTCGTCGTCGCGGATCTCGCCGGCTTGGTGCGGTACGTCGAAGGCGACAAGATCGCCATCAACCGCGAACGGCCGCTGCTGGTGGAGCGGTCGACGGTGTTGCAGGCGCGGGCGAAGCAGCGCGTACGCGTCGAAACGATTTCGTTCGAGGCGCCGGCCGCGCCGGCGTACCTCGAAGTCGAGGCGAAAACCGCTTAGTCGAGGTGGAGGACGATCTTCGCGGCTTCGCCTGAGCGCATCAGCGCGAACGCCGCGTCGAAGTCCTCGAACTGCAGCTCGTGCGTGATGATCGGCGTGAGGTCCACGCGGCCGCTCGTGACGAGCGCCTGCGTCTGGTACCACGTGCGGAACATCTCGCGCCCGTTGATCCCGAGCACCGTAAGGCCTTTGAAGATGATCCGTTCGGCGAGGTTGATCTCGACCTCGTCGGACGGGATGCCCAGCAGCGCGGCGACGCCGCCGTTGCGTACCATCGCGAGCCCGTTGTTGATCGCCTGACCGGAACCGGACATTTCGAGCAGCACGTCGACGCCGTCGCCGCCCGTGCGCGCGATGATGTCGTTCACGAGATCGGGCTGCGTCGCCGAAAACGTCGCGTCGGCGCCGACGCGTTTGGCGAGGTCGAGCTTTTGCGGGTTGACGTCGATCGCGAACACCTTTGCTGCGCCGGCGGCGCGCGCGACGGGGATCGCCATCAAGCCGATCGAGCCGACGCCGGTGATCGCGACCGACTTGGTCGAAACGCCGGCGGCCATCACCGTATGCACCGCGTTGCCAAGCGGGTCGAACACGGCCGCCCAGCTGTCCGGGATCGACGAATCGAGCTTCCAGACGTTCGATTCCGGCATCCGAATGTAATCCGCGAACGCGCCGTCGGTGTCGACGCCGATGATCTGCACGTGCTCGCAGATGTGCGCTTGACCGGTGCGGCACAGCGTGCAGATGCCGCAGGCGAGGTGCCCCTCCGCCGACACGCGGTCACCGATCTGCACGGCCTTCACCGCGGCGCCGATTGCCGCGACGTGTCCCATGAACTCGTGGCCGATCGTGCACGGCGGCTTCACGCGCCGTTCGGCCCAGTGATCCCAGCCGTAGATGTGCAGGTCGGTCCCGCACAACCCGACCGTCTTGACGCGGATCAGCACGTCGTTGGGCCCGATCGCCGGCACGGGGATCTGCTGCAGCGTGAACCCCGGCCCGGCGCTGATCTTGCGCAGCGCACGCATGGTGTCCGGTACGGTCGCGGTAGTCGTCGGGCGCTCGGCAGCGGTCGAAGTCATTGCGCCCGGTCTTCGTTCACGCAAGGCCGCTTCCCGGCTAGCGCCAGGGGCGGCGGTCGGGTGCTACATCGTCATCGTTGCGTGTTTGCCGTGGTCGGCGACCTGCGCGTGAAACCACGCGTGGATCGCGGCGACCAGTGCCGGATCGGCCGTCGCATAGGCGATCGTAGCACCGTTGCGCACCTCGGCGTAGCGGACGCGAATGCGCTTCGCGCCGGCGTGCATCGCTTTGAGCCCCGGCATGTCGCCGCCGTGGATCGACGCGGGATCCGCGAAGTCGCCCCGTGCGAACGCGTTTGCCTCTTTGCGCAGGTGCGAGCGCACGAGCATGACTTGCTTCGGATCGCCGTCGTGTACCAGCACCGTCTGCACGCCCCCCGAGGGCGTCGGCACGAACCGGTGCATCGTGGCGTTCATGCTGAACGGCATGACGTGCTCGCTGTTGTGCTCGATCTTCGTTTGGCGAGCTGAATCGTTCGCGAGGGCGCCCGCCGCCGTTGCGACCACCGCGGTCGTCGCCAAGACCACCGTCGCAAGACTACGCTTCACGGGTCACCTCGGAAAGTACGGAAAGCGATTCGACGACCGCCGTTCGTCGAGCCGCGGGGATTGCGGCGAAGATGCGGTCGAAGTGCCGGCGCCGCGAATCGGCGATCTTCGCGTTCGCCTTGATGCCGCGTTGCGTGAGATGCAGCCGCACGAAGCGCGCGTCGTGCTCGTCGCGGACCCGCCGTATCCAGCCTCGTCGCTGAAGCATGCGGGCCAACCGCGAAACGGTGCTCTTCTCCAGGCGGAGGCGCGTGGCAAGGCCGTTTTGGGTGAGCCCGGGCTCGCGCGCAATCTCCAGCAACGCATGTGCCTCGGCAACGGAGACGGGCTGCCCGCACGGCGTCTCGCCGGGCTTGTGCAAGCCCAGCGAGCGCACGAGCGCAATCATGTGCCCCTGGAACACCAGTCCGGGGTCGTCGTCCGCCGAAAACGTCCTTTGCGCAGCCACGATGGTTCGATCATACAACTATATGGTTGTACACCGCAACTACCGGCCCGCATGAAAGAGCCTCTACGGACTGCTAGCAAGCGACCGAAACCCGGCGGGGAAGACACCCGCGTTACGCCAACCGGAAGCGTTGTGGATGTCGAACAGCAACTGCGCGATGCGAGGCTTGCGCTCGAGCGCGCGCGCAGCGCCCAGCCGAACTGGCCGATCGCGAAAAAAGACCCGGAAGGCGCGTTCATCGATCTGCTGACGGCCGTCGAAAAACTCTACGAAGTCGTGGACCAACGCGCCAAGGAGAGTCGGCCTCGAGCCTAACTACCCCGCGAGCAGCATCAGCGCGTCACGAGCAGCGCCGCGAGCGCGATCGCCACGACGTCTTCGGCGACCGCGGCGGGGATCGCGCCGATCTTCGCGATCGCCGCGGCGCGCGCGGCGTGACCTCCGTACGTGCCGAGGAGCGCGCCGATCGCGCCCAC
>JALZBE010000436.1:0-1782 GCA_030947665.1 Vulcanimicrobiota bacterium
CGGCCCGAACGCGGCCCAGCCGGGAATCACGCGCGACACGATCGCGTCCAGCGCGAGGCCGCCGAACCACGAGTTGATCCCGAACCATCCGGCGCCGATGACGGCGCGCGCGAGCGCGGGCACGTGCGCGCCGCGCGTGCCGAACCACAACCGCGCGAACACCGGGTACGGAAAACCGTAGCGCGTGCCCGCATGCGCGACGAGCAGGATCGGCACCAGCACCACGCAGCTGCCGGTGAAGATCGTCAGGACGGCTTCCCACCAATTCATCCCCAGCGAGATCATCCCGCTGGCGAGCGAGTACGTCGGGATGCACAAACACATTCCGATCCACAGGCTCGCGAAGCGCGAAGCGCGCCACGAGTGCTCGCTCGGCGTGCACGGACGCAGGTCGTCGTTCCAGAGATCGGTGTTCGCCGACGCGTCGCGTGCTGCGTCCGGCGTGAGCGTGACGATCCCGTCGCGCTCGACCTGTGTTTTCATCCGCCGCGAAGCCCTAAATTTCGACCATCGCGCCGTACGTCTCGGGACGGCGGTCGCGGTAGAACTGCCAGGTGTTGCGAACTTCTTCGATCAGGCGGCGGTCCATATCGCCGATCACCACTTCGTCCTTGTCACGCGAACCGACTGCCACGAATTGGCCGCGCGGGTCAACGAGGTACGACTGGCCGTAGAACTCGCCCATGTTCCACGGCGTCTCGAAGCCGACGCGGTTGATCGCGCCGACGTAGTACCCGTTCGCGACGGCATGCGCCGGCTGCTCGAGTTTCCAGAGATACTCCGACAAGCCCGCGACGGTCGCCGACGGGTTGAACACGATCTCCGCGCCGTTGAGCCCGAGCACGCGCGCGCCTTCGGGGAAATGCCGGTCGTAGCAGATGTAGGCGCCGATGCGCGCGTAGCGCGTCTGGAACGTGGGGTAGCCGGCGTTGCCCGGCTTGAAATAATACTTCTCCCAGAAGCCGCAGCCTTGCGGGCCCGCGGCGACCTGCGGAAGATGGTGCTTGCGGTAGATGCCCAGCACGCTGCCGTCGGCATCGATGATCACCGCGGTGTTGTAGTACACGCCGCTGATCGTGCGTTCGTAGAGCGGCACGACGAGCGCGATCTCGAGCTCGCGCGCGAGGTCCTGCATCAGCCGTGTCGTCGGGCCGTCCGGCACCGTCTCGGTGGCCTCGTACCATTTGGGGTTCTGCTCGGTGCAGAAGTACGGCCCGTAAAACAGCTCCTGCAGGCAGACGATCTTCGCGCCGCGCTGGGCGGCCTCGCGGATCATCTGCTCGTGCTTGGTGATCGCGGCGCGCTTGTGCACCTCGACGGGCTCCGCGCCGTCGGTGTCGTGATGCGCCTGAACCAGACCGATCCGAACGATGTCGATGTCGCTCACGCAGATTTCATCCTTATGCGTTCTAAAGCTGGACGGGGCGGAAGGGCGACGATTTCTGGTGTTTGCCCGCGCCGGGCTCGCCGGTGAACGTCGTGCCGTCGGCCACCTTGCGGCCGCGCGAGAACACGTAGCGCGGGCGGCCGCGCACGGTCATCCCCTCGAAGATGCTGTTGTCGGCGGCCATGTGGTGCGTCTTGGCCGAGATCGTGCGCTCCTCGTTCGGGTCCCAGATCACGATGTCGGCGTCGCTGCCGACCGCGATCGTGCCCTTGCGCGGAAACAACCCGAACAGCTTCGCGGGGTTGGTCGACGCGAGCGCGACGAACTGGTTGAGCCCGATGACGCCCTTGTTCACGCCGTGCTCGTAGAGGATCGCAACGCGGTCCTCGATGGTG
>JALZBE010000436.1:1792-3426 GCA_030947665.1 Vulcanimicrobiota bacterium
AAGTCTTCCTTGCCCATCTCTTTCTGCCCGCAATTGAACGAGCAGTGGTCCGAGCCGAACGCGTGCAGCTCGCCGTTCTTGAGCTTCTGCAGCAGCACTTTCTGGTCGCGCTTCTCGCGCAGCGGCGGCGACATCACGTAGTTCGCGCCTGCGAACCCCGGCCGGTCGTAATCGCTCACGTCGCACACGAGATACTGCGGGCACGTCTCGCCGTAGATGTGCAGGCCGCGCTTGCGGCCGTCGCTGATCGCGTCGGCGGCCATCGCGCTGGACACGTGCACCACGTAGAGCGGCGCGCCCGCGACCTCGGCGAGCCGGATCGCGCGCGACGTGGCCTCGGCTTCCAGCTCCACCGGTCGCGTGAGCCCGTGGTACTTGGGCGCGGTATTGCCGGCTGCGAGCGCCTCTTTGACCGTCACCTCGATCACGTCGCCGTTCTCGGCGTGCACTTGCACGAGCCCGCCCGCCTTCGCGCAGGCCTTGAGCACCTTGAAGATCGTCTCGTCGTCGACTTGCAGCACGTGCTTGTATGCCATGAATACTTTGAACGAGTTCACGCCCTCGCGCACGATCATCTCAGAGATCTCGTCGATCGTTTCAGGGCGGCCGTCGGCGATCGTGAGGTGGAACGCGTAGTCGATCGCGGCTTTGCCGCGGGCCTTGCCGTGCCACGTCTTGACGGCGTTGGCGAGCGTGTCGCCCTTTTGGTGCAGCGCGAAGTCGACGATCGTCGTGGTGCCGCCCAGCGCCGCCGCGACGGTGCCGCTGGCGAAGTCGTCGATCGTCGTCGTGCCGCCGAACGGCATGTCGAGGTGCGTGTGCGGGTCGATGAAGCCCGGGAACACGTACGCGCCCGACGCGTCCACGGTTTCGTGCCCGACCTCGTTGACGCTGCGCGCGATCGCGGTGATGATGCCGTGTTCGGCCAGCACGTCGGCCGGAAAGACGTCGGTCGCCGTGACGACCGTGCCGCCTCTTACGATGGTACCGATGTGAGCTTCTCCCTCCAGGTGTGGACGGTGTCGCCGGCGTCGACGCGCACCATCTCGATGCAGTCGACGACCGGGCACACCATCGCGCACAGGTTGCACCCGACGCAGTGCTCTTCATCCACGACCGGGTTCAGCCGCGGATCGGCCGGCCGGTCGATGCACTGGTGCGCGGCGTCCTCGCACGCGATGTAGCACTTGTTGCAGCGGATGCACGTCTCGGGATCGATGCGCGCGACGATCTTGTAGTCGAGGTTGAGATCGTTCCAGTCGACGAAGCGCGGCACCGTCTTGCCGATCAGCTCGCGCACCGACGCGATGCCGCGCGCGTCGAGGTAGTTGCTCAAGCCGTCGACCATGTCGGCGACGATGCGAAAGCCGTGGTGCATCACCGCCGTGCACACCTGCACGCTGGTCGAGCCCATCAGCATGAACTCCACCGCGTCGCGCCAGTCGGAGATGCCGCCGATCCCCGAGATCGGGATGCCCACCTGCGCGTCCTTCGCGCAGGCGCCCACCATGTTCAGCGCGATCGGCTTCACGGCCGGGCCGCAGTAGCCGCCGTGCGACGACTTGCCGTCCACGTGCGGTACGGGCAACCAGGTGTCGAGGTCGACGCCGATCAGCGAGTTGATCGTGTTGATC
>JALZBE010000437.1 GCA_030947665.1 Vulcanimicrobiota bacterium
CGCTCGCGGCGCTCGGCTGCGCGGCCGCGAACGGCGTCGCACCGCTCGCGTGCGGCGGCGCGTACGCGGTCGGCGGCTCGCTGCTCACACTGCACGTGCTCACGCGCGGGCGCGGGCTCGGCCTCGGCGACGTGAAGCTCGGCACCGCGATCGGCGCCGGCTTCGGTCCGGCCGCGGGGCTCGTCGCGCTGGGCGCGGCGTTCGTGCTGGGCGGAGCGTTCGCGAGCTGGCTGCTGCTCACGGGCCGCGCACGCCGTGGCGACGCGATCCGTTTCGGTCCATTCCTCGCCGCGGGAACGGTCGCCGCGGCGTTCTTCCCAGCGGCGGTGCTCGCGTGAGGCCGGCGACGACGCTGCCGCTCGGGATCGACGTCGGCGCCGCCCGGACGCGCGTCGCACTGCTCGAACGCGACGCGTCCGGCGCGATCCTGCTGGTCGCGGTCGCGGCGCGGCCGACGGGCGATGATCCCGCCGCGGCGATCGCTGCCGCGTGCGCCGAGCTCGCTACCCGCGAGCGCCGCTGCGTGCTCGCACTCGGTCCCGCCGACGCACTGCTGCGAACCGCTGCGTTTCCGGCGATGCGGCGCGCCGAACGCGCCCGCGCGGCGCGCTTCGAAGCGTCGCGCTTCATTCCGTATCCGTTGCACGAAGCCGCCGTGAACGTTCACGCGGATGCGGGCGGACGCTGCATCGTCGCCGTCGCGCGCCGCTCCGCGCTGGACGCGCGCGTGCTCGGCGCGAAGCGCGCTCGCCTGCGGCCGGTCGCCGTCGACGACGGGGCCTTCGCGCTGATTCGCGCGTTCCCGTATGCCGACGCGATCGTCGACGTCGGCGAGCGCGCGACGGTGCTCGTTCTGCCGAACGATCCGTTGCCCACCGTCCGCGCGTTCGCAACCGGCGGCCGCGCGTTCACTGAAGCGGTCATCGCGTCCTTGGGTGTCGACGAAGCCACGGCGGAGCAGCGCAAACGCAGCGTCGGTCTCGCCGGTGCGGGCGACCACGCGCGCGATGCGCTCGTCGAGCAGCTCGCAACGGCGCTGATCGAGCACCGCGCGACCGCCCGCAATGAACCGCGCACGATCGCACTCGCCGGCAACGGCGCGCGGCTGGCAGGCTTCGCGGACGCGCTCGAACGCGCGGTCGCGATCCCGGTCCGGCTCGGCGCACTGCCCGGCGACGTGTCGCGCGGACTCCCTAGCGACGTCGTGCGCGCGGCGTCGCCGGATTGGGGCCTTGCATACGGCCTCGCGCTTTGGGACACCGCCGCATGAGACGGATCAACTACCTGCCGAGCTGGAGCGAACGCAATATCGGCATCGCGCTGCCGGTCGCCGTAGCGGAGCTCCGCGCGCCGCTGGTCGCGCTCGCCGGGGCCGTCGCGCTCGCGGGCGTGCTCTGGGGCGTGCAATCCACGCGCCACCACGCCGCCGAACGCGACGGTGCCGCGTACGCGGAGCGGCTCGCTGCAACGCAGTTCGATGTCGCACGCGTGCGCGCGGTCGAACGCGACGTTGCACGGCTGACCGCGCTCGGCGAACGCGTCGACACGATCCACCGCTCCGGCGCGCTGCACGCGAACGAGATCGCGACGCTCGGGAACCGGCTTCCGCCCGACGCCTGGCTCAGCTCGCTGCGCGCCGACCGCGGCACGCTCGCGGTCGAAGGCCACGGCGCGCGGCTCGCCGCCGTCGGGACGACGATTGCGTCGCTCGCCGCGCTTCCCGCGTACCGCACGGCACGGCTGGTCGCTGTGCACGAAGATCCGGTACGGTCCGGCGTGACGTACGCGCTGTCGTTGGAACCGAAGCCATGACGGACGCAAAGCTCGTACGTTTCGCGGCGGTCGTCGTCGTGTTCGCGGGCTACGTCTTCGTGTTCCGCGGCGGCGAAGGACATATCGCGGAACGGCTCGACGAGAACGCCCGCATCGCCGAGCGCGTGCGCGCCGGTGAACTGGCGCTCGCGTCGCGCCCGCGCTTCGAGGCGGATCGTACGCGATTACTCCGCCGGCTGCACGCGGTAGAGCTCGACGCCGGTCGCAGCACGCTGGTCGCGCGCTTCTTGCGCGACGCCGCGCGAATTGCCGCCGCGCACCATGCCGCGATCCCCACCATCACGGCGACCGGCACCGCGAGCCCAGCCTTCGTTGCGCCGACTCCAGCGAGCGAGCCGCTCGAATCGATCCCGCTCGAGATCACGGTCGAGGGAAGGTACGCCGACGTGCTCGCGACGATGCGCGCGCTCTCCCGCTCGCGCGTGCTCGCCGCCATCGACGTTGCGTCGCTCGCGCGCAAGCACGCGGATGGCGCCGACGCGACGCTCACCGCGACGCTCCACGTCGCGCTCGAGCGTCTCGCGCCCGCAGAGCCCGCATCGCCCGCCGGCACCGCCGATGTTCGCACTCGACGCGGCTAGCCGCGCGGCGCTCGCGGCGATCGCGTTCGCCGCATTCGGCGCCGCGTTCGTCACGACGCCGATCGTCGCGCGCGGGGACGCCGGAGTCATCACGGTTCCTACACCGACGGTCATCGCATTGCCGACGAGCACCGCGGTCGCAGACGTCGTGCCGCGGCGCGATCCGTTCGCCGGCGGCGACAAGCCCGCGGCGCGCTCCAACGCACCGCCGCCGCAAATGCGGACCGCCCTGCCTCCGAGCCCGACCCTGCCGCAGAGTCCGGCAGCGCTAAGAGCCTTACCGCCGAACGCGGGCGCCGGTGATACCGCGTTCCCGTTCGCGACCGGCGCGCGCACCGGCGCGGTCGTGACCGCGGTGATCACGGGCCCGCATCCGTTCGCGCTCGTCGACGAGGCGGGCGCGACACGCGTGCTCACCATCGGCGACCGGATCGACGGCGATCTCATCGTCGCGATCGGCGCGGATGGCGTGCGGCTGTCCGGCGGGACGATGCTCGCAGTCGCGCGCGCATCCGAAACCGGCTCCCCGCTGCCGTCGCCTGCACGTGCCGTCTTGCCACCTCGTTCACAACCCCTGCACGGAAGTACAAAATCCGGAGGCCGCTGACATGAAACTCCTCGCGAGCGCGCTTTGCGCCGTGCTGCTGTTGACCACGCCGGCCTTCGCACAGCCGGAACGTTTCACGCTCGAAGCGCGCGACGTCGACCTCGCCGACATGATCCGCCTGCTCGGCGCGCGCTCCGGGCAGAACGTCGTCGCGGATGGCTCGGTGAAGCAACAGCGCGTTACCCTGCGGCTGAAGAGCGTGACATTCGACGAAGCGCTCGCGACGCTGCTCGCGGCATACGGCTTGCAGACGCATCGGGACGGGCGTGTCGTCATCGTCGGTGACGCGGCATCGATGAACCGCCGCTTCCCCGACGACGCGACACTCGGCGGGACGCAGACGGCGGTCTTCGCCCTCGCGCACGCCCGCCCCGACGACGTCACCGCGTCGCTGCAGAACGCACT
>JALZBE010000068.1 GCA_030947665.1 Vulcanimicrobiota bacterium
CTTGCGTAGCGTCACGGCGACCGGCGCCGCCGCGAGCCCGACCTGCGCGAACGCGCGCGGCACGAGGTTGTCCTCCGCGAGCGACGGCGGATCGCACGCGAACGCGAACCGCTCGCTGGGAGCAAACGCGAGCTCGTCGCTGAGCGCGATCGGCACCATCACGCTGCGCAGTGCGTGATAGCCGTCGTCGCGGCGCGTGAGGATCTCCAGCGTGAGATTGATCTTCGCCGGAGCACGCACGATGCGGTCGTTCACGATGCGGCGCGCACGCGGGGGAAGGCAAAGATCACAGGATTCTTTGAATCAGTGCAGACGAAGAGCACGCTCGCCGACTCCACCACGATGTCGTGATAGCGGCGGCAGCCGGTGCGCGCATCCATCACGCGGCGCCCGGTCCGCGCGTCGAACGCGTCGACGGCACCGCCGGTCGTTGCGACGTACGCATTGCCGTCGGCGATCGCCAACGCGGCGAGGCGGACGCCTTCCGGATAGACCAGCGCGCGCGTCTCGACCGTGCGGTTCCCGTGTACGCGCACGATCCACACGCCGTCGTAGCGCTCGATCAACAGGGTGCCGCCGAGCGGGCCGCCGACCCAGCGCCCGTAGTCGCTCACGAGGAGCGGACGTTGACCCGCCGGCGGTCCGAGCCGGTACCGGTACACCCGCGACAAGACCGACGCATAGATGGCGCCGTTCTCGGCCGCCGTCAACCGAGTGCGGACGGCATCCGCGGTCGAAAAAAAAGACAGCATCAGGCCGCGGTTCTCATCGTAGTTCGGCGCGAAAATCCACTCCGCGGCGAGCTTCTGCAGCGCGACGTCGATCTCGTCCACCTCGAACGTCAGCGTGTTGTCCTCGACCTCTTGCGCGCGCCAGCCGCCCGCCAGAACGATGCGCGCGCCGTCGCGCCCGATGATGCTGGGCGATTCCGTGCCGAGCACAACGAGGCCGCCGCCGGCGCCGCTCGTGAGCAGATAGATGGCATCGCCGAACCGCGCGCCGTTGAGGAACGTGTGAAGCAGCATCGTTCGCGTCCCGATCGCGGTCGGCTCGGAGTCGAGATAGCCGTTGACGGTCGCACGCCACAACTCCCGGCCGTCGGGATCGAGCTCGGCGAAATACGATGACGTCATCGCACCGAATCCCGCGATCGTCGGCACGATGCGCGCGGCTCGCGCGGTCCAGCGGCGGCGTCCCGTCGTCGCTGCGAACGCCGTCGCGCGACCCGCGTCGAACGACACGACCTCGCCGTGGGCGAACGTGTAGCGCCCGGCGGCGCCGTTCGCGCACCATAGCGTTCGCCCGTCGATCTGCGCGAATGCGCAAAGGCGCGAGCCAACCGATGCGAACACGCGACCGCCGCCCGCGACGAGCACGGGCGCTTCGGTCCGCCACCCGAAGCCGGTGAGCGGCGTCGGCGGCTGACCCGATTCCAGGTGCAGCGGGTGGCGCGGATCGCCCAGCGTGACAGCGCGGCGCCAGCGTGCCGCGCGGACCGCGGGTGTCGACGCCGGCGCGCCGACGATCGTCCGCTGTGCGGGGATCGAATGCTCTCCGCGCGCGAGGGCGGGCGTCGCGGAGGTGACGATCAGCGCGGCGAGCGCACGTGCGAGCGAGCGAACTTCCACCGATGCGGGTGCTTCGAGGAGGCCGCCGCCGCCGCCCTCCGGTAGAGAGACGACGCGTGGGACCGACCTTTGATGCGCAGCGGAACGAGTTCAGCGCGTACGTGCTCCGCGAGGAGCAGACTCCGTTCGGGCTGACGCTCGGCAATTTCAAGACGTTCGCGACCTCGACGCCAAAAGGCGGGATTCGCGGGCTCTGGGACGCCGACACCGATCAAATCATCTTCGGCGCGCATCAGATCGCGTACCGCGCGGGCGGCGGCGAGACGCTGTTCCCGCACCAGATCACGCGCGAGTTCACGTTCCTGCCGTACGCGCAGATCGCGGAGTTCGCGATCGCGCCCGATCTGCGCGTGACCGAGACGTTCTTCGTGCCGCACGGCCCGCTGCACGACCGCGTCGTGTCGTTCGTGGTCGACGTCACGGTGCACAATGCGTCGTCCGCGCCGGCGAGCGTGCAGATCTTCCCGTGGGCTCTGCTGATCGGCCAGCGCTTCTACGGCGAACCCGAGAAGCACGTGCGCGCCAGCACCGGCGACCGCTTCATCCGCTCGTTCGGGGAGGAGTCGGGCGGGGTGCGCTGGTGGGGCGGTTCGCGCACGCCGCACACCGTCGTCGTCGCCCTGCGCGAGCAGACGCTGCTGCAGGGGATGACGCGCGGCACGCTCGACGAAGGCGCACACCTCGGCGAGATCACGCCGCACCTTGCCGAGTTCGCGTCGAGCCGCATCTTCGGCGCGTTCGAGTACTGCGTCGACGTGGCGCCCGGCGAGCGCCAGTCGCTGCGGCTCGCGGTGGTCTACAACAAAGGCGGCGACGAGAAAACCAAGCCGGTCCTCGAGCAGCTGCTGCGCGACCCGGACGCGCTGCCCGCGACGGAGCGCTACTACGCCGACAAGCTCGCCGACGCGCGCCTGCTCACGCCGTCGCCGCTGATCAACCGCGGCGTGAACTGGGCTAAAGTCAACATGCTGCGTGTCGTCAAGGAGTATCCGCAGGGCTGGGGCTCCACCAATTCGCCGCCGTCGGACATTCTGGTGTCGCGCGACACGTCGTGGTTCGTGCACGGCTACGACTACTTCATGCCGCAGTTCTCGCGCGACGCGATCGAGCTGTTCAACCGCTTCGTCGAACCGTCCGGGCAGGTGGTGGAGTACGTGCGCGGCGTGAACGGCTTCTCGACGTTCTACGATCTCAACATGAACGACGACACGCCGCTGCACATCATTGCGATCCTCCACCACTACAACGCGACGCTCGACGACGCGTGGCTGCGCGGCGTGTTTCCGCTGGTCACGCGGATCGCCGACTACATGCTCACGCAGCGCGACGCCAACGGCTTGCTGTTCTGCAAGGCCGGCGGTGAGGACATGTTTGGCATCACGTCGTGGCGCAACATCATCCCGCTCTACAAGCTCGACGGAGCGGTCACCGAGATCAACGCCGAAGCGTACTTCGCGCTCGAAGCCACGGCGCGGCTCGCGGCGATCGTCGACGACAGCGCCGCGTGGGAGAAATATTCGAACGAAGCGACCGCGTTGCGCGAGGCGATGCTGTCGAAGCTGTTCAACAGCGACACGTCGGCGTTCGTGCTGAACTACGACGTCGACGGCAACTACCAGGACAACTTCACGGCCGACGAAGTGTTCCCGGTGCTCTTCGAAGTGGCCGAACCGTCCGCGCGCAAGGCGATCCTGAAGCGCTTGATGGAGCCCGACTTCACCACGCCCGTCGGGCTGCGCACGATCTCGACGGCCGACTCGTGGTACTTTCCGTCGCACGGCTTCGGACTGCTCGGCGGGGTATGGCCCGACCTGACGCTCTGGTTCGTGGTGGCGCTCGCGCGCAACGGCGCGCACCACGAAGCGGCGCACTGGCTCGAAGCGATCTACGAGACGATGGAAGCCGGCGCGGCGCGCAACACCGTGCCGGGGCAATTCGGAGAGTGGTTCGACGGCGGCTCGCTGACGAACCGCGGGATGTACCTGTCGCCCTGGACCGGTGCGAAGTATCTGTGGGCGGTCGCCGAGACCGTGTGCGGGCTCGACGGCTACCGAACGAGCGGCCGGCCGCACATCGCGCCGCTGCTCCCCGACGACTGGGCGTGGACGGCCGCCGTGCGCGTGCACTGGGGCGGCCGCCGCCACAGCTACGTGATCGACGCCGAGGCCAAGACCATCGTCGGCGACATGGACTTCGCGTCGGCCGACGAGCCATACCGCGTGTATTACGCCGGCACCGACGTGTCCGACGAGATCCGCACCTCGCCGGTCGAGGTGGGCGCCGTGGGCTTCGAGGACGGGCACGGCGGCATCCTGATCTACCTCTGCAACGACCGGGCCGCCGCCCGCGAGGTCACGGTGGACTTCCGCGGCGAGACGTTCCGGCGCCACGTCGAGGCCGGCCGGATGCTGGAGATCCGCATCGGCGAGCCCGTTCTGGTCGACGCGATGCCGACCCACGAGCCGCGAGAGGCCGCCGCCCCCGTCGGTTAGAAACCACGGCGCCGTGCCGCCAACCCGCCGCCTGGGGCTGTCCGCGCTCCTGGCCGGAGGCGCGGTGGTCCTCCTCATCTCCATCCTGATCGGCCAGAAGCTCGGCGACCGGGTGCTGTTGCAGACGGAGCGCCGCGTCCCCATCATCGGATCCGGCGTGACGCCCGTCCCGGGCGCCGGCGGCGACGCGTCCGCGCACGGCGAGCTCAAGAACTGGAAACGGCTGCAGGTCGTCTCGGTGGCGACCGACCCGGCGTTCCCGGACCCGCGCGTGACGCCGCCGCCCAGGCCGACGCAGGCGCCTTACACGCCGCCGCCCTATCGGCCCACACCGATCCCCGAGCCGACAGTCAAGCCGCAGGCGCCGCCGCGCGGCATCTACACGTCGCCGCCGCTGCCGATCCCGCTCGTGTCGCACGAGCCCGGCGCGACAGAGACCGAGCCGCCGACGCTATCGCCCGAAGAGCGCGCCAACGTCGCGCCCTCGGTCGGCGCTACCCGGCCGCCGCAGCCGCGATAGCGATTGTCCCCATTGTCCGCATTGATAGCGGGCGTTTCGAGCAGGACAATGAGTCGGATATGAACGGACAGTCGCAGCAGACCGGCACCGACACGGTCAAGCGCGGTTTGGCGCAGATGCTCAAGGGCGGCGTCATCATGGACGTCGTCACGCCCGAGCAGGCCAAGGTCGCCGAAGAGGCGGGCGCGGTCGCGGTGATGGCGCTCGAACGCATCCCGGCCGACATCCGCGCCGACGGCGGCGTGGCGCGCATGAGCCACCCGGCGCTGATCGAGCGCATCATGCAGGCCGTCACGATCCCGGTGATGGCCAAGGTCCGCATCGGGCACATCGGCGAGGCGCGGCAGCTGCAGTCGCTGGGCGTCGACTACATCGACGAGTCCGAAGTCCTCACCCCGGCCGACGATCTGTTCCACCTGGACAAGGCGCCGTTCACCGTGCCGTTCGTCTGCGGCGCACGCGATCTGGGCGAAGCGCTGCGGCGCATCGCCGAAGGGGCCGCGATGATCCGCAGCAAGGGCGAAGCCGGCTCGGGCAACATCGTCGAGGCCGTGCGCCACATGCGCGCGATCCGCGACGGCATCGCGACGCTCGCCGCCGTTCCGAAAGAAGAGCTCGTCGCGCGCGCACGCGATCTCGGCGCCCCGCTCGAGCTCGTGCGCGAGATCGCGGTGAACAAGAAGCTGCCCGTCGTGCTGTTCTGCGCGGGCGGCGTGTCGACGCCGGCGGACGCCGCGTTGATGATGGAACTCGGTGCCGAAGGCATCTTCGTCGGCAGCGGCATCTTCAAGTCGACGAACCCCGCCGCGTTCGCGCGCGCGATCGTCGACGCGACGACGCACTGGCAGGATGCCGACGTCGTGCTCAAGGCGCACAAGTCGATCCCGGAAGAAGCAAAGGCGATGGCTGGCCTGGACATCCGCCAGCTCGCGGATCATCAGCTCTTGGCTTCACGCGGCAATTAAGTGCGGTCGCGCAAAGTGCGCGAACGCTCGCGGTGCTCGCTGCGCTGCGCTCCGCCACTGCGATGAACAGAGTTGGCGTTCTGGCGCTGCAAGGTGACGTCGTCGAGCACGTGCATGCGCTCGAACGTGCCGGCGCGGACGTCGTCGAGGTGCGCACGCCGGAAGACCTCGCGCGCGTCGACGCGCTCGTCGTGCCCGGCGGCGAGTCGACGACGGTGATCCGTCTGCTGGATCGCTTCGGTCTGACGGAACCCATCAAACGGCGCGTCGCGGGCGGAATGCCGTTCTGGGGCACGTGCATGGGGATGATCGTCGCCGCGCACGACGTCGCCGACATCGAGCAGCCGACGCTGGACCTGCTCGACGTCACCGTGCGCCGCAACGCGTTCGGCCGGCAAGTCGACTCCGCCGAAGTCTCGCTCGCCATCCCGGCGCTCGGCGAGGAACCGTTCCCGGCGATCTTCATCCGCGCGCCGTGGATCGAGCGCACCGGGCCGGACGTCGTGACGCTCGCGGAGCGCGGCGGCCACGGCGTGATGGTGCGCCAGAACAATGTCCTGGGCACGTCCTTCCACCCTGAGCTGACCGGCGACGACCGGGTGCACGGGTATTTTCTGAACATGCTGTGACAGTGGGGGCCGGTTCGGCCCCTCACGAGGTAAAGGCCCGGCGAGGGGGCGAATGGCCCCGGATGCCGCCGACCGGCGCCCGCGCTCAAAGGCTCAGGCCAGCCGAGTGGAACGACTCCCGCAGTCCGTTCCCGCACGGCCCCATGCCGTTCTCGAGAAGCGAGGCACTGTAGTGGCTCGCTTCTTGCATTCCGGTACGCGCCCGTGACCGACGTTCTCGTTCTGAACTTCACCTACGAAGCGCTCAACATCACGTCGTTCCAGCGCGCGGTGAAGCTGCTGTTCTCCGGCAAGGCCGAGATGGTGCACCGGCGCGACGACGTGATCAAGTCGACGTCGCTGGAGATGAAGCTGCCGTCGATCATCCGGATGCTGTACTACATCAAGCGCCCGATGCAAAAAGTCGCGCTGACGAAGAAGAACGTGCTGCTGCGCGACGACTACACGTGCCAGTACTGCCAGCTCAAAGGCGAGCGGATGATGACGGTCGACCACGTGCTGCCCAAGAGCAAAGGCGGCCCGTCGACGTGGGAAAACCTCGTGTGCGCGTGCATGCGATGCAACAACCGCAAGAACAACCGCACGCCCGAGCACGCCAACATGAAGCTCAAGCGCAAGCCCAAAGCACCCAAGTACATCCCGTGGATCCGGGTCAAGCGCAACACGCTCCCGGGCGAGTGGCATCAGTTCCTGTTCCTCTACAACGTATCGATCGAGGAGCGGATCGAGGTCTGACGGCCGACACTATGCGGTCGTGGAGGCTTGGTCCAGCCGGCCCCGGGGCATGACGGAACCATGATCGCCCCGATCGACGCGAACGTGCTCGCCCGCCCGGTCCGCCTCGGCGATGCGCGGCGGATACCGGTCGTCGCGCCCGTGGCGTCGGCGAGCCCGTCCCCCGAGCTCGCGCTGCGCTATTCGAACGGCGTCGACACCGTGGAGATCAGCCGCGCCGCGTTCGCCGCCTACACCGCGTTCGCGGGCTACACCGCGGCGCACGGCTTGGGCGCCGACGGGTTGCCCGTTCGCCTGCCCGCCCTGAGGGTGGGCGCCGGCCCGAGGCTCGGCGCGTAGTTCGGATCGGACCCAGCGCTCGCGCCGCGAGCGTGTTATACTCGCTCGCGTTGTGAACTTTCGGGAGCCCTCGGCGGCCGCGCTCGATCAGACGCGCGCACCGTACTTCCAGGTCCTGCTCGACTACGTCGACGCAGGCGTCATCCCGTTCCACACGCCCGGCCACAAGCAAGGGATCGGGATGGAACGCGCGTTCCGCGACTTCGTCGGCGACAACGTGCTCGCGATCGACCTCACCCAGATCCGCGGGCTCGACGACTTGCTGCAGCCCGAAGAGGCGCTCGTCGAAGCGCAAGACCTCGCGGCGGAGTGCTTCGGCGCCGAGCAGTCGTTCTTCTTGATCAACGGCTCCACCAGCGGCAACCAGTGCATGATGATGGCGGCGCTCAATCCGGGCGACAAGCTCGCGCTGCCGCGCAATTCGCACAAGAGCTCGATGGGCGGGCTCATCATGTCGGGCGCGGTGCCGGTGTGGATGCAGCCCGAAGTTGATGAAGCGCTGCACATGGATCACACGATCACGCCGGAGACGGTGCGCGCGACGATCGCGCGCGAGCCCGACGTCAAAGCGATCTACATCGTGTCGCCGACGTACTACGGCGTCGCCGCCGACCTCGAGGCGATCGCGGCGATCGCGCACGAGCACAACATCCCGCTACTGGTCGACGAGGCGTGGGGCCCGCATTTCCACTTCCATCCCGCGCTGCCGCTGTCCGCGATGCAAGCCGGCGCCGACATGTGCATCAACTCCACGCACAAGATGCTCGGCTCGATGTCGCAAACCGCCATGCTGCACATCCAAGGCAATCGCATCCGGATCGACCGGCTCAAAGCGGTCTACAAGCTGTTCCTGTCGACGTCGCCCAACTTGGTGCTGCTCGCGTCGCTCGACGTTGCACGCCGCCAGATGGCGCTCGACGGCCCCGCGCTGCTGTCGCGCACGATCGAGATTGCGCAAGATGCGCGCGCGCGCCTCAACGACATTCCGCGCGTGTACTGCTTCGGCGAAGAGCTCGAAGGGCGGCCGGGCGTATACGACATCGATCCGACCAAGATCACGGTGACGGTGAAAGATCTCGGCTACACCGGTTACGAGGCGGAAGAGATCCTGCGCCGGCGCTACAATGTGCAAGTCGAGTTGGCCGATCTCTTCAACGTTGTCGCGCTCTATACGATCGGCACGACCACCGAAGCGTCGGATGTGCTGATTCACGGCGTGCGCGAGCTCGCGCGCGAGGACCGTCCCGTCGACATCTTCTCGCCGTCGGGCGTGCTGGAGCGGCGGATGAACACGGGCACGTACAAACTGCCCAGCATCCCGCCGATCCGGCTCGCGCCGCGCGAAGCGTTTCTCGCCGACACGGAGTTCGTGCCGTTCAAGACGTCGGCGGGCCGCGTGTGCGCCGAAGTGATCACGCCGTACCCGCCGGGGATCCCCGTGGTGTCGCCGGGCGAGGAGATCACAACGGAGATCATCGACTACCTGATCCTGGAGAAGAAGGCGGGTGTGAAGATGCAAGGCCCCTACGACGACGAGCTCAAGTTCATCCGGGTGGTGCGATGATCGCCGCGGCG
>JALZBE010000069.1 GCA_030947665.1 Vulcanimicrobiota bacterium
CTTCACCTACCCGACCGGTTCGATCACCGATCCCGTGCCGGCCAACGTCGTCATCTCGGCGACGACGCTGCCGTCGTGCACGGTGACCGGCGGCGGCGGAACGTGCACGATCACGTCGGCCGGCGGCGCGCAGACGGTCGTAGCGACCGTCACCAACCTGACCGCCGGCGCGACCGCGACGCTGACCGTCGTCGGGACGCCGAACGCGTCGAGCGGCACCGCGGTGAACACGGCGCGCGCCAGCGTGCCGTTCGACCCGTCGCAATACGGCGGAGAAACGCTGCCGTCCAATTCCGTGACGACGACCTTCACCGCGCCCGCGCTGGGAAAGCAGGTCACCAACATCACGCAGTCGCTGGGACCGAGCACCAGCGTCAACGCGAAGCCCGGCGACGTGCTCGAGTACACGCTCACGTTCACGAACCGGCGCGCGTTCGCGGTGCAGTCGTTCGCGCTGAGCGACACGATCGCGGCGAACGGCACCTACGTCGCCGCGAGCGCGACGTGCGTCACGACGCCGGGGCCGCTCACGTGCGCGCCCGCGCAGGCCGGCGGCGTCGTGACGTTCACCTACGGCGGCGGCGCGCTCGCCGTCAACGGCACAATCGTCGCGAAGTTCCGCGTCACGGTGAACTAACAGCGCCGTTCGCGTGTCCCGGGGTCTCATGAGATCCGCGATCGATCCGCATTTTTTGAGCAGCGCCACGGCCGACGAGCGCGGCGTGCCGGTCGCCGGGCGGGCGGCGGAGCTCGACGATTTGCGCGCGATCGGGTATCGGGATCTCGTGCTCGGCCGGCTGCTGGAGGGGCACGGGAACGCGCTCGCGCTGATCGCACGGTGCGGAACGGCGTCCCAGCGCACCGCGGCGGACCGCGACGCCGCGGCGGGCGCGCTCTTCGGCGTTTGGAACACCGCACCGGCGGACGGCGTTCGCATGGAAACCGCCGGCGACGGCAGCGTAGAACTGCATGGGCGCAAGAGCTTCTGCTCCGGCGCGGGCACGGTGGCGCGCGCGCTGATCACGGCGCGTGACGCGGCCGGATCGTCACAGATGCTGCTCGTGCCGATGGATCGCGTCACGGCGCGCATCGATCCTGCGTCGTGGGAGCCGCTCGGCATGCTCGAATCCGATAGCTTCGCGGTGGATTTCACCGGCGTGCGCCTCGAGCGCGACGCGCTGATCGGCGGCGTCGACGACTACGACCGTCAGCCGTGGTTCGGCGCCGGCGCGGCACGGTTCGTCGCGGTGCAGGCCGGCGGGATCGCGCGGCTTGCGGACGAGTTCGCCGCCTTCGCGGTGCGGCGCGCGAGCGGCGACGATGCGCTCCAGATGACGCGGCTCGGGGAATGCGCGGTCGCCGCGCAAACCGCAGCGCAGTGGGTTCGCGCGTGCGCCGAGGCGTGGGCCGGATGGGACGCGCTATCCGAAGCGAAGCGTCAGCGAATGCTGCAGGTCACGGTCGACGCGGCACGCACCGCGACCGAGCGCGCTGCCCTCGACGTCCTCGAACGCGTCGAACGCGGAGTCGGCGCGCGCGGACTGCTGGCGCCCGAGCCGTTCGCACCGCTCGTGCGCGACCTTCGCATGTACCTGCGTCAGCCCGCGCCCGATCTCGCCGTCGCGAGGGTGGGGCGCGACGCGTTCGCGCGCGCGAGCGCGGAGTGAACGGCGAGTTCGGCGCGCGCTCGAGCGATCGGAACGAGCGGACGGCGGCGTGCGCCTACGGATCCGGCCGCGCACGGTTCCGCAGCGGCCAATGCGATCCCGAACGTCGGGGCCGCGGCGATGCGGTCGCGAAAGAACGCCGGGTCTACACCGAAGAACGTCACAACCGCGTGCCGGTCGGCGGGCTCGCCATGGTGCCACCACCGCCGCAGCGCCGCGCGTGCGGCGATGGTCTCGTAGGTCGTGAGCGGATCTTCGACGAGCGCGGTGTCGCCGGCGCGCGCCATCGCGGCCATCGCCGCCAGCTCGCTCCCGAACCCGCCGGCCACGCGCCCCGCGATGCGCAACGACGTCGCCACGCGCACGCGCGTGCTGTGGCGCACGCGCGCATCGATCGCGAGCAGCGCGCGGTACAGCGCGAAGTCTTCTAAGCACGCGTGCGGCGGCACGCCGCCCACCCGCGCGTACGTGTTCGCGCGCAAGGCGAGGCTCGGACCGCACCGCTGCCAGTGACGCGGCCACGGATCGTGCGGCAACGGATCGAGCGCCGACTCCAGCGACGCGAGCGCGAACTCGTACGCGGTCTTGGCGTCGAGCTGCGCGCGGACGTCGTGGGCGAGCGCGGCGCGCTCGACCGGATCCGGCACGACCCGCCCTGCGACGACGTCCGCTCCGCGCAACGCGGCGAGATTTTGCGCTACCCAGTCCGCTGCGACGACGGTGTCCGCATCGGTCGTGAGGATCGCGCGGTCAGCGCCGTCCAGCGCCGGCACGCGCGCGGCGGCGGCGTCCATCACCGCGCGGCGCGCCGCTCCGACGTTGCGGCTTTCCGGCGCATCCGCGCCGGCGCGCACGACGTAGACGGCGTGGCGCGGTGCGCGCGCGGCACAGCGCGCGACGACGTCCGCCGTGTCGTCGGCGCAGCCGTTCGCCAGCACGAGCACTTCGTACGCATCCGGGTCGAACGCGGCACCGTCGAGCCGGCGTTGGCCCACCAGCGCATCCAGTGCCTTTTCGATGCGGTCGGCTTCGTCGCGCGCCGGGATTGCGATCGAGGCGGCGCAGCGCGCGCGCGCCGGCGGCAGCGCGGCGAACGCTTTTTCAGCCGGCGTCACGGCGACCGCCGCAGGAGGTCGAGCCGGTAGCGCTCGGCCCAGTGGCCGTACACGTGCTCGAACCGTTCATCGGCGAGAAAAAACGCGTGCACGGCGTCGCCGTCTCGAATGTAGTCGTCGACCTTCGGAAGAAAATGCACGAGCATGAAGTCGCCGCCAGGCCGCATGGCGCGGGCGATGCGGTCGCGAGCGAGCGCGAGGTCGGAATCCGACCAGTAGTACGCGACCTCGGAAAGCAGTACGAGGTCGAAGACGCCGGCGGGAAACTCGCCGGGCACGCACACGCGCTCGAATCGGACATTGGCATCGCCCGCGCAGCGCGCACGCGCGGTCGCGAGCGCATGCTCGTTGACGTCGACCGCGAGCAGGTCCTCGCACCGCGGCGCGAGCCGCTGCGTCAATACACCGACGGAACAGCCGATCTCCAGCGCCCGCGCATAGTGCGAGCCGAGCACGGAAAGGGTGTCGTCGTATTTCGCCAGCTCGTAGGGGCTGGTCGCAAACGACCACGGATCGTCGTCCGTCGCATAGAGCCGCTCGAAGTACTCGGCCGGCAGTGACTTGGAAGGCACCCGGAGACCGTTCCCACGATCCGCGCGCGCCACGCGGTGCTCTAGCGTTGACGGACGAGCAGAAAGTGCTCGCTCGGCTGCGCGGTAGCGACCATCAGGCCGCGCGGAAGCGCGAACGAGACCGGCGCATCCGTGATGAGCGATCCGAGTTGCGAGCGGTGCGCCGCGAGCGCCGCGGATTTGGCCGCGACGAACCGTGCGACGCCGAGCGCGACGGGCGTGCCCTCCGCGGTGCCCGGTCGGTCGTGCTCCGTCCCGAGCTCATGCAGCCACACGGCGTACTCGAGCAGCGTCGCGCCGGGACGCCGTGCGCACGCGGCGCGAACCAGCGCCGCGACTGCGACATGGTCCGTGTGGTGATCGCGAACCCACGGCCCGATCACGAGCGGATCTGCGGCATCGCCGATCGCGTCCGCGAGCGCCGCGACGACGGCGCCGGCGGCATCGGCGGCCAGCGCCGCGACCGTTCCGTCGGGCACTCGCAAGAACCGCGGCTCCGAGTGCACGCCGAGGATTCCCAGCGCTTCGCGCGCTTCGCCCTCCCGAAGATCGCGCAGCCGTTCGCTCGGATACGCCCGTGAACCGACGTGCGATGCGCTGCCGTCCGTCACATAGATCACGCGCAGGTCCATACCGGTCGCCGCCGCCGCCGCAATCGCACCTCCGCATCCGAGCACGTCGTCGTCCGGGTGCGGCGCAACGACGACGAGCCGATCGAACCACCGCAAGAATTCCTCCGCTTCAACCACCGGCGTCCCGCCGTTCCAGCACCGCGCCGGCCTCGAGCAGCGCCTCAACCCCAGCGCACGGTCCGAGCCGCGCCGCCACGTGCAGCGGCGTTTCGCGCCCGTCGTCGACGCGGGGATTCGCGCCCTCGGCGAGCAGACGGCGCGCGGTAGCGACGTCGCCCGCGCGCACCGCGGCGAACAGTAGCGACGGCGATGCGGTTGATTCACCGCGCACGCTCGCGACGTGCCGAATGAGCTCGGCCCAGTTGGGAAATCCGTAGTCTTTGGCGACCGCGTGCTGTGCGGTGGCGAGGCCGACGGACTGTTCGCGCGCAACGCGTTTGGCCTGTTTGCGCAGATGCTCGCGCGACGGGCGCGCGGGGAGCGTAGGCATGGCACGTCCTCTCCTTCAGGCGCCCGGCGTCCGCACAACGGGCAGGAAAGGTCGAACCGGTCGAGCGTGACCTCTCGGTGGGCTATGCCCTCTCCGCGGACGGGTGGCCGCCGTATCGGCCGCCGCACCCGTTCCGCAGCCGGCGATTGTCGTCCTGGACGCCGCACGCGGTGCGCGACCTAGGTTCTCGCCGAGAGGCCAAAGAATTTACGGCCATGCCGAATACCCCCATCGAGCACGTCATTTTGCTCTGCATGGAAAACCGGTCGTTCGACCACTTTCTGGGCGCGCTGTCGTTGCCCCCGGTGGGCCGCAACGATGTCGACGGATTGCGGGCACAGCCGTTCTCGATCCCCGGCGAGAACGACGTGGCGGTCGAGTCATGGCAGATCGACGTCGGCGACAAGCCGCTCATCGGCCCGGCTTTTCCCGACGTGCCGCACGGCCGTCAGAACATGATCGACAACTTCAACAACGGTACGAACGACGGGTTCGTGAAGTCCTACCTTGCGCAACACGCGAAGGACCAGACGGCGCTGACCGAGCTGCAGAAGAAAATTCCGATGGGATACTACACGCAAAAGACGCTTCCGGTGCTCTACGCGCTCGCCGAGAAGTTCACCGTGTGCGACAAATGGTTCTCGTCGATGCTGAGCTCCACGTGGCCCAACCGCAAGTATCTCCACTCCGGCCGGCGCGGCACCGACGACGACACGCAGATCATTCCGGGGATCACCGGGTTCGACACGACGCCGATCTACGCGTTTCTGGAAAAGCAGGTCGACAACAACAACAAACCGCTGACCTGGAAATCATACTTCAGCGACCTGCCGTTTCTCGCGTTCTGGTACGGATTCGCCGCGCGGCATGCGCTGCACAACTTCGAGACGATCGAGAGCTTCGTCGACGACTGCCGGGAGAATGCGCTGCCGTCGGTCTCCATCGTCGACCCCCCGTTCACGCTGGCAGACGATCATCCGCCGCACGATCCCGCGCTCGGCGAGAAGTTCATCGGCTTGGTCGTCGACGCGCTCACGCACAGCCCCGCCTGGGACAAGAGCGTGCTCGTCATCGTGTACGACGAGGCCGGCGGCTTCTACGATCACGTTCCCCCGCCGAAGTCGGGCGTGGCGAGCGATCCGGATGCCAATCTCGGCTTTCGCGTCCCGGCACTCATCGTCAGCCCGTATTCGAAAGGCGGCGTGTCCAGTACACAGTACGACCACACGTCGTTCATCGCGACGCTCCAGGAATTGTGGAACCTGAAGGAGCCGCTCACGGCGAAAAATCCGGAGTTCGGCATCAGGTGGCCGGAGGCGAAGTCGTTCTTGGACGCGCTCGACTTCGGTACGAAGAATCCGCTCCCGCGCGGTACCTATACCGGCGATCCGCTCCCCTTGGCGCAGATCAATTGGGCCAGCGGCATTCGCGACCGCTTGGCCTCGCCGCTCGGAAAGTTCGAAGGGCTGCTCGAACGCATCTTCGTCCTGCCGGAACTCAAGTTGCTCGACCGGCGTGCGGACGTATACGACACGCTCAATAAAATGGAACACGACGTCGTCACGCTCAAGCGCATGCACGACTACGATGCGCCCGAGCCGGCGGGCACATAGCGAACCCCGATCGGTTCCGTTCACCAGGTCCGCAGAGGCACGCCACCCTCTCTCGTCCAGGCCGGTGTCCGCCATGATCTGCTAGCTTGTGCAGGAGACAGAGGCCACCGTGGCTAACCGCCCGCTCCCCTCCCCAGGACGAGAAAGCGTGGTGTGCCCGTGGATTTGCCAGAGAGTTTCGTTTTTAGGCCTGAGCCGGCTATCGAGAAGACCCCCGAAGAGGAGAGCCAGGACGCTGGAGTTCGATCGACGTTCGACCTCGGCGGCGACCTCGCGGAGGCCGATCAGAATTTCGTCGGCGCCGCGGCCCTTCAGCCCCAGCCAGGTGGCGCGCCCCAGCCAGGTGGCGCGAAGCCCAGTGCCCCGTCGCCGCCACCCGACCCCGACTACACGCCGCTGAATTTTTTTCTCGGCCCGCACAACACGCCGTCGAAGTGGAAAGGAAAGGGCTTCAACGTCATCTGGCGACCGTTTCACAAAGCAGCGAGTCCGAACCAGCACCATTTCCTCGAGCTGAACCTCACGGACGAAACGCTGACGTTTCAAAAGATCCCCGGTCAGATCCCGAATCGCGGTGAGCTGCAAGATGATTTGTTCATGGTCGGCGTCACCTACTTACAGAGCATAAGCGACGCAAACACGAAATCGGGACTGCACCTGGAACCAGGGATCTGGCTCAGCGTTCCGGCGACTACAGACCCGCTCGAACCAAAAACCGTCGTTCGCATGGCCTCGATCCCGCACGGGACGGTGATCAACGCTCAAGGGACACCGTTTCCGACGTTCCCCGGTCCGCCGCCGATCGCGCCCGCCGACATAACACCGTTCACGATCGGAAATGCCTCCCAAAAGCATCCCTTCCCTGAATCAAACCTTTCGATCCCGACTGCCTTTCGGTCGCCGCCGGCCGACATCGCCGGCATCACGCAGCAGATGGTGGACAATCCGAACTCCGTGCTGACCAAAGCACTGGCCGGACAAACCGTCGTCAAGACGTCGGCGACGTTCGTCGTATCGACGGACGCGCACCCTGTTCCCGGCGGCGGCATTGCAAACACCGCGTTCCTGCAAGGAACCACGACGGGCGGTCCAAATGCGGACGTGCCGGTGACGACCGCGATCTTTTGGATCGAAGAGGTCAAAGGGACCGGCGGCAAGCCGAACTTCTTCCAGCTGCAATACACGCAGACCGTACTGCTGAATTTCGGCCCGTTCAGCTGGCCGCACATCTCGGTCGCCACCCTCGTTCGACAGTAGACCGGACCTTCGCAGCGCGGCTGGTGCAACACCGCCGCGCTGCGTGAGGCACCGAGCTCTGACCGGTGCGAGTCGACAACGTGTCCCCCGGCGTTATCGGATCGGACGGCGGGCAGTGGGTAGGTATTTGCGACGGGCCCTCGGGAAACAGGCGCGATGCTCACCAGACGTTCCCTGCTTGCGTCGACGGCCGCGCTTGCCGCGCTGACCACGCTCCCCCGAGCGGCGCGCGCCGCCGCCGCCGTTCGGGTCGGTATGATCCCCGACGCCGGCGCGACCCAGCTCTCGATCGATCAGAAGAAACCGCTGCGCGATTACCTCGCCGCAAAGCTCAGCCGCGACGTCGACCTCGTGATCCCGACGAACTACAACGCGACGGTCGAAGCGCTCGGAAACGGATCGCTGGACTTCGCGTACCTGGGCGGCTTGACGTACGTCAAAGCGCACGCGCTCTACGGCGTCGTGCCTTTGGTCCAGCGCACCAGCGATCGCCAGTTCCACTCGCTGTTCATCACGCAAACCGCGAGCCCGGTCAATTCGCTCAAGGATCTGCGCGGCAAGAAGTTCGCGTTCGGCGACATCAACTCGACCAGCGGTCATCTCATGCCGTTCTACGCGATGTCACAAGCGGGGCTCGACCCGGAGAAAGATCTCAGCTATCGCTACACCGGCAACCATCCGGCGACCGCGAAGGCCGTCGAAGCGGGCGTCGTCGACGCCGGTGCGATGGATGAGAGCGTGTACCACGCGATGGTCGACGGCAACCAGCTCGACAAGAGCAAAGTCCGCGTCTTCTTCACCACGCCGCCGTTTCTGGACTACGTCTGGGTCGCGCGCAAAGACGCCGCAGCCGCCGACCGCGCGGCGTTCTCGAACGCGTTCCTCTCGCTGCACGCGCCCGGCGACGCCGCCGTGCTCGATATCCTGCGCGGTACGTCGTTCGTACGCGCGAACGATGCGGAATACGACCTCCTGCGGACGATCGCGACCAAACTGAAGCTGCTCTGATCCCGATGCTCGAGATTCGCGGCGCGCGCGTCGTCTACGGACACGGCGCGCCGCCCGCGCTCGACGGCGTGACGCTCGACATCGCGCCCGGCGAGTGCGTCGCGCTCGTCGGGCCCAGCGGCAGCGGCAAGACGTCCCTATTGCGGTCGCTCAACGGCACCGTGCCGATCGCGGCCGGCAGCATCCGCGTCGAAGGCATCGACGTCGCGGCGGCGCGCGGTCGCGATCTGCGCCGGCTGCGAACGCGGCTGGCGCTCATCGCGCAGCAGCACGACCTCGTCGACCGCCTCACCGTGGCGCAGAACGTCATTGCGGGCGCGCTCGGGCGGTGGAGCACGCTGCACGCGCTGCGCTTCTTGGTCGCACCGACCGCGGCCGAATATGCGGAAGCGCGCGCGGCGCTCGTCTCGGTCGGAATCGCCGAAAAGCTCCGCAGCCGCACGAGCGACCTTTCCGGCGGACAGCAGCAGCGCGTCGCGA
>JALZBE010000438.1 GCA_030947665.1 Vulcanimicrobiota bacterium
GGCCCGTCAGACGTTGCGAAGCTGGATGTTACGCCGGTTCCATCTTGCATGCGAGCCCGGCGATCGGTGCAACCACGCTCTCGCCGCTGTGCACTTCGAGCACCTTGGCGTAACCGAACCCGCCCGGGCCGCGCTGCGATTCCGGGATGCCTTCGACGACCAGGCACGAGTTGACGCCTTGGTGATCCTCTTTGCGGTACCATTCCTGTTCCTTGGTGAACTGGAACTTCGCGCTCTCGAGAACCGCGATCACCTTTGCGGGATCGATCGAGCCCGCTTTTTCGACGGCCATCTTGTAGATGTAGATGTCGGCATACGCGGTTTCGGCGCCGTTGGAGGGCTTGAGCCCCGGGTACTTCGCCGAGAACGCGTCGACGAATTTCTTTGCGCCGGGATACTTGGTCTGGTGGTATTGCCAGTACCACGGCGCGGTCGAGACCACGTTGTCGAAGTTGTCCTTCGTACCCTTGGCCATGTACTCGTCGACCAGCGGCACGAGGATCTTCGCCGACTTCGTGAGGCCGAACTGAGCCGCCTGATTGACGCAGTTGACCATGTCCGCGCCGAACTCCGTGATGACCAGCACGTCGGGCTTCGCGGCTTGCGCCTGTTGAAGCATCGGCGCGAAATCTTTGGTCCCAGGGAACGGCGTGAGCACGTTCTTGATCGTCTTCGCGCCCTTCGGTTCGACGACCGCCGTGATGTTGTCGTATACCGAATGGCCCCACGCGTAGTCCGCCGTGATGTGGAACCACTTGCCGGTGCCGTACCTGGTTACCAGCGTTTTCGCGAGCGACTGCGCGCTCATGTACGCATCGTTGTAGCGGCGGAACGTGTGCTTATGGCACTGCTGGTTCGTCGTTTCGTCGCCGTGCGTGAGCGCGGCCATGAAGATAATGTTCTTTTGCTGGCACAGCGCGGACACGCGCAGTGCGGTGCCCGTCGAAGAACCGCCGGTGATCATGACGACACCGTCGCGTTCGATCATGCGTTGCGCGTTGTCCGCCGCCACCTGCGGTTTGGTCTGGTCGTCGCCGACGCTGGTCTTTATCTTCATCCCCATGATGCCGCCCTTGGCATTGATCTCTTCGATCGCGAGGTTGTAGGCGCGCAACTGGTCTTGGCCCTGTTCGGAATAGTCCCCGGACTGCGGAACGTTGAGCCCGATCGTGATTTCCTTGGTCGGTGCGGCAATGACGTACGGGCCTCCACCGAACGTGAGCGCCGCTGCGCCGGCCGTACCGGCTACGAAACGGCCTCGCGATAGAGTCTGCTTCACGCGCTGATGCTCCTGAAGATGACGGTTGATGGGTGGCCGACCGACTTAGGTCACGTCGAGGAAACTTCCCTCCGCGCCCCAGCCGGTTCTATGCAAAGTATTGACAGCGCAGCGCGGGAGCGGTATCGTCGCGGCACGTGTTCGACATTCTCGAATGGAATTTCACATACTGAAATGGCGGAGCTGCTGGGAACCGTCCGCCGTGCGCTGCGCGTGCTCGACTACCTCGCCGAAAACGAGTCGCCGGTGCCCATCAAACAGCTCGCCGCCGAGCTCGAGCTGAACATCTCGAGCGCCTATCACGTGATGAACACGCTCGCCGTGGACGGCTACGTCTCGCGCGACGAACGGTCGGGCGCCTACGGCCTGGGCGCCAAGGCGGCGCGGCTGGGCGACGCGTACACGCGCTCGTGGCCGGTCGAGCCCGAGCTGCGGGCGATCGTCAGCGACCTCGGCGCGCGGACCGGCGAGAACGCCTACCTCGCGATGCTCCACGGCCGGGCCGTCGTGATCACCGACATCGTGGAGTCGCGCCAGCGCGTGCGCGTCCACGCGCTGCACCGCGGTTACTCGGCCGATCTGCACGCCCGCGCGCTGGGCAAGGCCGTGCTCGCCTACGAAGCGGCTAGCGTGGTGCGTGGGCACTTCGCGACGCACCCGCCGCGCCGCATCACGCCGCGGACGCTCGTAACGATGACCGCCATCGAGAGCGAGCTCGAGCGGGTCCGGCGGCGAGGCTACAGCGAGGACCTCGAAGAGTTCTGCGAGGGTGTGTGCTGCCTGGGCGCGCCGTTTTTCGGGAACGACGGTACCCCGGCCGGATCGCTCTCCGTGTCGGTCCCCTCCTTTCGTTACCGCACGGTGCGCACCGTGCTGCGCGACGCCGTCCTCGACGCCTCGCGCGCCGCGACCACCGCGCTCGAAACCCTTCCCCGGAGAGTGTCCCTTGGCTAAGATCTTGCCGGCCCCGGTCGACGGCGCTCGCCGCGAGCTCGGCATCGCGCTGCTGCGCACGATGATCCGCATCCGCGTGCTCGAGGAGGGGATCGAAAAACACTTCCTCGCGGGCGACATCCCCGGCTTCGCGCACCTCTCGATCGGCCAGGAGGCCGTCGCGGCGGGCACGTGCGCGAACCTGCGCACGGACGACGCGATCGCCTCGACGCACCGCGGTCACGGGCACACGCTCGCCAAGGGGACGTCGATGCGCGGGATGGTTGCCGAGCTGTTCGCGCGCGCGACCGGGATATGCAAGGGCAAAGGCGGCTCGATGCACATCGCCGACTTCTCGGTCGGCATGCTCGGCGCGAACGGCGTCGTCGCGGGCGGCTTCGGCCTCGTCGCGGGCGCTGCGCTCAGCGCCGTGCAGCGGAAGACCGATCAGGTCGCGGTGTGCTTCTTCGGCGACGGCGCCACCAACCGCGGGCCGTTCCATGAGAACCTCAACCTGTGCGCGGTGTGGAACCTCCCGGCGATCTTCGTGTTGGAGAACAACCAGTACGCGTCCACGACGTCCACCGCCGAGACGATGAAGATCAAGGACGTCGCGATCCGCGCCGACGGGTACGGCATGCCGTCTGCGATCGTCGACGGGTTCGACGCACTCGCGGTGTACGATGCGGTCGGCGAGGCCGTCGAGCGCGCGCGCTCCGGCGGAGGGCCGACGTTCGTGGAGTGCAAGACGTATCGCGCGCGCGGGCACTTCATCGGCGATCCGGAGCGCTATCGTCAGAAGGCGGAAGTCGAAGACGTGATGAGCTCGTCCGACCCGATCGTGCGCATGCAGGGCACCCTGGCCGAGGGGCTGTCGCCCGAGGAGTTCGAGCGGCTGTGGAACGAGGCGCGCGAAGAGTTCGCCGACGCGGTCGCGTTCGCGCGCAGCTCGCCGTCGCCGCAACGCGACGAGGCGTTCTTCGGCGCCTACACCGGCGACCGCGACGGGCACGATCCGGTACACGCGATCGAAGCGCGCGAACGCGACACGTTCATGCCGTTCGCCCCGGAGATCGGCGCGGGCTCTCAGGGAAGCGGGCATTAGATGCCCCGCACGTTATCGTTCAGCGACGCGACGCTGGAAGCGATGCAAGAAGAGATGCGACGCGAT